>JAUYMX010000389.1 GCA_030699345.1 Methylococcaceae bacterium | reverse complement strand
GCCGGTGCTGGCAGCTTTACTGATGGCGGCTACCGCTTGATCAGCACGTTCATCAGTGACAGCCACTTCAATTTTGGCTTTGGGTAAAAAATCTACGACGTATTCTGCGCCTCGGTACAATTCAGTATGGCCTTTTTGACGGCCAAAGCCCTTAACTTCCGTGACCGTAACGCCTGATACGCCCAGTTCAGACAGCGCTTCGCGGACATCGTCGAGTTTAAAAGGTTTAACAATCGCAGTGATGAGTTTCATCGGTGCTCCTTGTGGTGTATCACGTCTGTGACAGGTGTTTTGGGCCAGTCTTAGAAATTGATAGTGAAATCGGTAGAGAACAGGAACTGATCCTGTTTGTTGTTGCCGAAAGGTCTAAATCGTCCATCACCGGCAGCATTAGTGCCGTCTACCCAGTCGTAGCGAATATTTGGACGTAGATTCAACCAAGTAGTTGGTTTCCAGGTCACACCAGCGGTTACGGCGTAAAAACTTGCACCGGTGCTGAGATCGGCAAAAGTACGGCCGGGCGAACCAACACGGAAGCCAGTTTGGTCACGGAACCATTCGCCACGCACACCAGCCACAACCGTATCAGTGACGTCATAGGTTAAATGAGTATTTAAGCCGTACCATTCACTATCGCCAAGACCAAGTATCCCGTCGGCATAACCGTGGTCATGCTGTAAAACCAAATGAGTTTTATCGGTCACGTTATGCTTTAAGACAATGCTGTACATGCCCCAAGATTGGTCGCTTTGTTCGGAAACTGCACCATAAGTACCGGCGATATTGGCTGAAGTGCCCTTGTCATCGCTAGTCCAGGTAGTGCCTGCAATACCGGCCCAATTGCCCAATTGCTGATCCCAACCGCCATCCCAGCCGCCAGTAGCACTGCCAGTTACTGCGCCACCCATTACCGCCCAGTTTTGATCGACTGTATAGTTACCCAAGATGCCGGTATGGGTAAACGGTTCACCATATTGCATGGTGTAAGCATGGCTGTAGAAGAAATTATCAGGAGCGGGAACGGTTTCATAACCAATCGGCGTATAAAAATGTCCAGCCTTAACATTCAAGCCATTGCCAATCGGAATGTAAGCTTCTACGTAGGCTTGTGGTAATGCCAAATCATAAAAACGATTGGTATCGCTACCCAGTAAGTCTAAATCCCAGTGACTTCTGGTCAGGGGACGCCCGGTAACAGGGTCAGAGCCAGGTACGCCATAAGCCTGAGTAAAAAACGCATCTGTACCGAACATCACATCGAAGCGACCGCCAAAATCCCAGCTACTGCCTTCAGTAGCGACAGCACGTTGTACGTATAGATTTAATTGGTTTAATTGAAATTCACCTGACCGGTCGCCAAAAGTAACCGGTCCGTTAAAATTGTTATCAGGGCTTGCGGCATTGTAAGTAATGCCCGCGTTGCCCCAGCCGCCAACAACGATGCCGTTATTTTTCAAGAAGCTGGTTTCGTTAATGTCAAAACCGGATAACGATTTCACTGCGCCGTCGCCAGCATAAGCACTGCCAATAGACATGGCGAGGGCGCCAACTGTGCCAATAAACCGCTGTTTTTTACGGTTGGATGAGTTATTCATTTAGAACTCCTTAAGTGGGTTAAGGTTTTTAGTTTCTACTGTCCAAAGACAGTGCAAGTAGGTTTCGGCATAGAAACACTGAAAACAGTAATGCAGCCTTTGTGCCAAATTATTAAATTCATTAAATTCAATAATTTAATTAATAAAGTTATGTTCTGACTAATAATGTTGCACCAAAATAGAGCATTTAAAACCCAAGGCAGCCTTAATTTGGTGCGCTATTTGATGATGTACCTAAGCCTCTCAAGGCTACGCCGCGCAACGGTGTTCGGTTTTTTAGTGGCTAATCGATTAAAAAATGATATGTTATGGCGAGGCATAGAAAACACTGATTTCATAAACTATATACCTGGAGACAACATAAATGTCCGTAGAAAGCGTACTTAAATTAATACAAGACAATGACGTTAAATTCGTCGATTTTCGTTTTTGCGATACCCGCGGTAAAGAACAGCATGTCACTTTCCCCGCTCATAGTATTGATGAAGATACTTTCGAAGAAGGTAACATGTTCGACGGTTCGTCAATTGCCGGCTGGAAGCACATTAACGAATCAGACATGATCCTGATGCCTGATCCAGAAAGTGCAGTGATGGATCCTTTCTTTGACGACAATACGCTGATTTTACGTTGCGACATCATTGAACCTAAAAACATGCAAGGCTACGAGCGCGATCCACGCTCCATCGCCAAACGTGCTGAAAAATACCTACAATCAACCGGCATTGCCGACACTGCTTTCTTCGGCCCTGAAAATGAATT
>JAUYMX010000382.1 GCA_030699345.1 Methylococcaceae bacterium | reverse complement strand
AATTTGTCTTTGATAATGATAAACGACGCGGGTTAGCCGTGGATTCGATGGTTTCTGGAGGTTGTGTTATCTCAGGATCCAAGGTCAGGCATTCGTTGCTGTTTACTAATGTCAGGGGTAATTCTTACACCACCATACAAGATTCTGTCGTGCTGCCTGATGTCAATATCGCCCGGCATTGCCGGATTACTAAAGCGATCATTGAAAAGGGCTGTGAAATTCCTGAAGGTACAATAATCGGTGAAGATAGAGCGGAAGATGAAAGGCGTTTTTTTGTTAGTCCTGGCGGAGTAGTTTTGGTTACTTCCGATATGTTGGGGCAACGTCGGCACTACGTTAGATAGTTTTAGTTAGTCTGCATTTTTAAAAGAATAAAAAGGCAGTCACAGTAATTAGTATTTTGTTTGGGACTGCCTTTGATGAAAATAAAAAATAACAATAATTTGGATATGAAAAAACTGAAATTAGTATTGTGCTGGCATATGCACCAGCCGGAGTATAGAGATCTACAAACAGGAGAATTTAAGCTGCCATGGACTTATCTTCACGTCATTAAAGACTATGTCGACATGGTGTCTTACTTAGAAGCAGTACCCAACGCTAAAGCGGTCGTTAATTTTGCGCCCATTTTGTTGGAGCAAATTGAAGAATACGCCAAACAAGTTACCTGCTATTTACACGACCGCATAGCTATCACTGATCCGTTATTAGCGGCGTTGGTTGATCCTAGTATTCCAGCGGATCCTGAAGCCAGATTAAAGCTTATCAAAGATTGCATGCGCGCTAATCGGGAAAGGCAGGTTAATCGTTATCCCGCTTTTAAAAAGCTGGTAGAAATGGCTGAGTGGCTGGAACAACATTACGAAGGGCTCAGTTACATTAATTCACAGTTTATCAGTGACATATTGGTTTGGTATCACCTCGCATGGATGGGCGAAACGGTTAAATTAACTGATGTCAGAATTAAGCATCTAATTGACAAAGGTTGCGGTTATACCTTGCACGACCGTATTGAAATAGTGGAAGTTATCGGCGAACAGCTCTCTAATGTGCTGTTGCGTTATAAGGTTTTAGCCAGAAAAGGCCAGATTGAACTGTCGGTTACGCCTTATGCTCATCCGATAATGCCACTATTGCTGGATATTCATACCGCGCATGAAGCCATGCCGA
The DNA here is from genome assembly GCA_030699345.1 of Methylococcaceae bacterium. Classification (GTDB taxonomy): domain Bacteria; phylum Pseudomonadota; class Gammaproteobacteria; order Methylococcales; family Methylomonadaceae; genus JABFRC01. Next base: position 2,620 of record JAUYMX010000382.1, on the reverse strand, counting down.
ATGCGCCGCTGCCAGAATTGGATGTCTATCCAGGAGGTGAGGAGCGGGTGAAATGGCATCTTGAAAAAGGTGTGCAAACCTTCAAACGTTTTTTTGGTTTTAAGCCTCAAGGATGCTGGCCTTCCGAGGGTAGTATTAGTCAGCAAACGCTAAAGATTTTAGGTGATTTTGGTTTTAGCTGGGCAGCCAGTGGCGGCACGGTACTGCGGAATAGTTTGCATCTGCCGGAAAATGACAAATCCACCAATGTGCATCACCCGTTCCATTTAAAAGGTACCGATATCGCTTGTTTTTTTCGTGACGATGGTTTGTCCGATCTAATCGGTTTTGAGTATTCCAAGTGGCATGCTGATGATGCTGTCGCAGACTTGATCCATCACATTGAAGCGATTGGCAGCAATCAAACTGCTGATTCGGTCGTTTCTATTATTATGGACGGGGAAAACGCCTGGGAATATTTTCCATCCAATGGCTATTACTTTCTGAGTGCCTTGTACAAACAACTCGCTAATCATCCAACTATAGAATTGACTACTTTTTCTGAGTGTTTAGAAAACAAAGTTGAAGTTAAACCATTGGCAAAATTAGTTTCCGGCAGCTGGGTATATGGCACATTCTCAACTTGGATAGGTGATGCTGATAAAAACCGGGGTTGGGATATGTTGGGCGACGTCAAGTGGGCTTTTGATAAGGCTATTTCATCTGGCCGATTAAGTGCTGAACAAATCAAAGCTGCTGAGTTGCAGCTGGCAGTTTGCGAAGGGTCGGATTGGTTTTGGTGGTTTGGTGATTACAACCCTGGGGAAGCCGTCAGCAATTTTGAAAAGCAATTTAGGCTTAACTTAGCTAATTTGTATCGATTGTTGGGGGAGCAAGCACCTGCTTACTTGGCGTTGTCTTTTACCCAAGGCTCAGGTGCGCCTGCTATGGGCGGTGCAATGCGCCCTGGTATAGAAGCGTAATCCGAGATGACTACCGTGGATAATATTTTAAATCAACGCCGTGGCGGTATCTTACTGCACATTACTTCTTTACCTGGTGCCGGAGAAAACGGCGATCTGGGGCAGGAGGCTTATCATTTTGTCGATTTTCTAAACAGCACCGGAATCAGTGTTTGGCAGGTATTGCCTTTGGGAGTGACCCATGATGATGGTTCGCCCTATCAATGTTTATCAGCACATGCGGGGAGCCCGGCATTAATCAATATTGATTGGCTAGTGACGCAGGGTTGGTTGCAATTATCCGAGCAATGCCAAGAATGCCAAGGCACAACAAAATTTAATAAAAGCTGTTTGGTCACCAAAGCCTATGTCGGCTTTTTAGAGCGTGCAACCGCGCACGACAAAAATGATTTTGCGCATTTTTGTGACGAAAAAGCATTTTGGCTGGATGATTTTGCGTTATTTATGGCGCTAAAAAATGAATTCAATCAGCAATGTTGGAATCAATGGCCGGTACACTTCAAAGAAAGGCAAACTAAAGCCCTAAAAGAGGCTCGGCGGCGGTTAAAAAATGAAATTGACGCAATCAGATTTGAGCAATACGTGTTCTATCGGCAATGGCTGGCGCTGAAAAACTATGCAAATCAACATGGCGTTTATGTGTTTGGTGATATTCCAATTTTTGTTGCTTATGACAGTGCCGATGTCTGGGCAAATCGTGAAGTGTTCAAGCTTACTGAATCTGGCGAAATGTCTGTTGTGACAGGTGTCCCGCCAGATTACTTTTCAGCGACTGGGCAACGTTGGGGGAATCCTCACTATGACTGGAAATATTTGAAGAAAACCGGTTTTGAATGGTGGGTCGACAGATTACGAACCCAGATGGAGTTATTCGATATTTTGCGAATTGATCATTTTCGTGGTCTGGAAGCAGCTTGGGAGATTCCAGCAAGCGAAGAGACCGCGATACATGGTGAATGGGTCAAAGCACCTGGAAAAGCATTATTAAAAGCCATTAAGTCAGCGCTGGGCCCAATACCTTTAGTGGCGGAAGATTTAGGTATTATTACCCCGGAAGTTGAAGAATTAAGGGATGAATTTAACTTGCCCGGGATGAAAATTTTGCAATTTGCGTTTGGAGGCGGCTCGGATAATCCTTATTTGCCAGATCACTATGTGAAAAATTGCGTGGCTTATACGGGTACTCACGATAACGATACCACTGTCGGATGGTCAAATCAGTTAAGTGAAGATGAGCGTCGCTATATCTATGAATATCTGGGTAATCCGCAAACTAGCTTGCATTGCGCACTTAAGCACGCGGCGTTTTCATCCGTGGCTAACCTTGCCATTGTTCCGATGCAGGATGTATTGGAGTTAAATTCAGAACACCGAATGAACACGCCGGGAACTACTACAGGCAATTGGCGCTGGCGATTTGATTGGCATCAGTTGGGACAAGAGCGAGTTGACAGGCTGGCGCATTTAGTTGGATTGTTTCACAGAAAGTGACTTTTTACCGCCAAAAAAGTCACTTAGATTTTGGCGGTAATTTCTTCAATTAATCATCATCTTTCTTGGTTGTTTTTTTGGGGATTGGCAACAAAGGGATGTTGTAGCTGGTCAAAATGGCTTGAATTTGGCTGGATTTAGCGGCAATTAGTTTATCTAATGCTTCC
>JAUYMX010000378.1 GCA_030699345.1 Methylococcaceae bacterium | reverse complement strand
TATTAACCCGGCATCTTTTCCCATTAAAACCACACTTTTGGCTTTTTCCTTAATTGCCGGGCTTAACTCTGCCATGTCCGCACCTTTAGCGTCACCACCGGCAATTAAAATTACTTTTTGTTCGTAGCCCTGTAAGGCAGCTACGCAGGCACCAATATTGGTTGCTTTAGAATCATTAACCCAATTAACGCCACGTATTTGCGCAACCCGCTGCATTCTATGCGCCAAGCCTTTAAATTTACGTAATGCCGCGCACATGGCTTGCGTGTCCAAGCCGACAGCGACACCCAACGCCAACGCAGCCAAAGCATTTGCGGCATTATGTCTACCTTCGAGCGGCAACGCCGACAAGGGCATCAAAATTTCGGCTCCATGCATTAAATATTCTATGTCGTCAGTTTTTTGCAGGTAAAAATCAGCTTTAGTTCTGATTGAGAAGGTCAAAATCTCCCTACCTTCTTTGCGCATGCCATCAACCACTGAATCATCTATATTGATGACCATTACGCCTGTACCGTTGAATATTTTTTGCTTTTCAGCCGCATATTCAGCCATGTCGGCATGCCGATCCAAGTGATCGGCCGACACATTTAGCACGGTTGCCGCTGCAGCATTTAATAACCGGGTCCGCTCCAGCTGAAAACTGGACAACTCCAGCACATACAATTCCACCGTTTGCGCCAACAAATCCAAAGCTGGCGTTCCTAGATTGCCGCCCATTGCTACACGTTTTCCAGCCGCCTTCGCCATATCACCGAGCATGGTTGTTACGGTGCTTTTGCCGTTTGAACCAGTAATCGCAACCACCGGCGCTTCAGCTGCTAATGCAAATAAGTCAATATCGCTGACGATTTTTGATCCATTGGCAACCGCTTTAATAATGGCTTTATGATTCAACGCGACACCTGGACTGACTATCAGGTGGGTTGCAACATTGAATGCATATTCATCAAAACCACCTGTAAACAGAGGAATATCCGGAAATTGCTCCAACAACACTTCGGCACCCGGCGGCTTGTCACGGCTGTCGGTGATAGCAAATTTGAATTCCAAATTTTGTAAAAATCTCGCAACCGAAATACCCGTGACTCCCAACCCGACCACAAGCACTTTGGATGTAAGGACATCCAAATCAAAGTACTCTGCTAACGCTGCGGTGATTCGTGTTTTATTCATGTTTATCTGAGCTTCAAGGTTGCCAAGCCGATCAATATAAAAATGAACGTAATTATCCAAAAACGCACAATAACTCTGGGTTCCGGCCACCCTTTCAATTCAAAATGATGATGAATGGGAGCCATGCGAAAGACTCGTTTACCGGTCATTTTAAATGACGCTACCTGAATAATGACTGACACGGTTTCCATCACAAACACGCCACCCATAATAACCAGCACGATTTCCTGCCTGACCAAT
>JAUYMX010000364.1 GCA_030699345.1 Methylococcaceae bacterium | reverse complement strand
GATTTTCAACCAACCATCGGGCAATTTTTTCTGCCGTGCTGTTGTCTGGGCAGGTGCAGAAGATTATTTGCATGAGCTGACTATCGATTTTATCTAAAACTAACTTGCCGATATTATCCTAGAGTTTGGCTAATAATGCCTTTATATTGTTACAATATTTCAGCCCAAGAGAGTTCAAATGAAGAATATCCAGATTTTGTTTTTGTGCGTATTGATCATCCCGTTTGCGGAAATTTACTTGCTGTTGCTGGTTGGCGGGATTGTTGGAGTGTTACCGACCATATTTTTAGTAGTGTTTACTGCGGTACTCGGTACTTACTTATTAAAACAGCAAGGCCTGGCAACATTTAAACGCTTTCAGGAAAGTCTGGCGCAAGGTGCCATCCCCGCTTATGAAATGGTTGAAGGCCCGATTATTCTGGTCGGCGGCGCGCTGTTATTAACCCCGGGGTTTTTCACCGATGCACTGGGTTTTGCTTGCCTGATTCCCAATGTCAGAAGAAAAATCGCCCAATACGTCATTGAAAATTACCTGGTCCAGCCGGATGGTTCTGTGTACAGCGCAAAGCCTCGCCAGCCGGATGTGTTGGAAGGCGAATTTCGTAGGGAAGAGTAGGGAAGAGTAGGGGACGAGGCTAATCTGTAGGGTGGGCAATACTGTTATGCCCACGGGTACATCGTTTAAAGGCAATAGCTTTAATTCCGCGTGGGCACAAACAGCGTGCCCACCCTACCGGACTGAACATTCCAAGGGGTTAAGACGATGAGTGCAGTCATTAAAACCAAACAGCTTATTACCGTAGAAGATTATTTAGCCGGTGAATTACTTGCCGAAACCAAGCATGAATATATTGATGGTGACGTCTACGCAATGGCAGGCGCAAGTAAAAATCATCAGAGCATTACCGATAATGTCTGTGGTGAATTAAGGCAACATTTAAAAAACACACCATGTCGCCCGTTTGGCTCTGACGTTAAAGTCAAAGTGGGCGCTGATTTTTTTTATCCTGATGTTATGGTGGTTTGTGAGGATAAAACCGACAACCCCTATTACACCGAATCGCCAATTTTGTTGGTTGAAGTGCTGTCCAAATCTACACGGCGCACCGATGAAACCATTAAGCGTGTGGCTTATTCATCATTGCCGAGTGTTCAAGAATACGTGCTGATTGAGCAGGATTTTGTCGATGTGGAAGTATGCAGACGTTCATCGGGATGGGTATCCAACCATTATTTTTTAGGTGACGACGTGTGGTTTGAATCATTGGATTTTAAGCTGGCGGTGGAGGAAATTTATCGCTGGGTTGAGAATGAAGACATGGTGGCGTTTTCACAGGCGAGTGAGTTGGACAATTAAGCCAACGGCTTTTGAATTTATAACCGTGCAGGGCGGTTTCGTGCAGCAAACCGCCAATGAACTCAGAATTCCATTTTATGGCAGATTGCTATGTGAAGCGCTTTGCAGCCTTCAGGCCAAATGCAATTTCCACATGGCGGCAGCTCAAATCTCTTCTGAATAAAATCGAATCTGATTTCGGCCATCCTCTTTGGCTTGATACATTGCTGTATCGGCCATCTCAAGAAGGTCGTCTTGACTGCCTTCGTGGTTGAGAAATACCACCACGCCAATGCTCGCGGAGCAATGATGCTCAACCGTTGCGTCAGCTTCCACATCTTTGTTGATGTCCAGCAAATAGGGTTTAAACAACGCGGCGCGGATTTTTTCGGCAATGTTGAGTGCTTGCAATTTGGATGCGGCTTTATCCACGTCCAACTCACTGAGCATCACCACAAATTCATCACCGCCAAAACGTGCCACCGTATCGACCTCGCGCACACAACTTTTTACTCTGGCAGCCGCGTCAATCAACAGTAAATCGCCTACTACATGCCCGTGCGTGTCATTGAGCGGTTTGAAATTATCCAGATCAAGAAACATCAATGCGCCATAGCAAGCACTGCGTTTGCTGGAGTTTATTGCCTGGCTCAGTCGATCATTGAGTAAACGACGATTAGCCAATTTAGTCAGCGGATCGTAAAACGCCAGCTGTCGTACTTGGTCCTCCATCAATTTATGCTCTGTAATGTCGCGAGTAACACCGATAAAGTGCGCCAACTTGCCTAGATCGTCGCGGACCGGGGAGATTGTTAAATAATTCCAAAAGGTAGTGCCGTCTTTACGATAGTTGAGAATTTCACCGGAAAAATCAGTCGCATTTTTAATGGCTAAGCGCATCGCATCTATAACTTGCGGATTGGATAGCTGTCCTTGAAGAAAACGGCAATTCTGCCCTGCTATTTCCTCCTGACTGTAGCCAGTAATGGACACAAAAGCGTCATTTACAGAGAGAATGGTTTGATCTGATTTAGTGATAATCACGCCTTGCGAAATGGCTTTGAGTGCGATGTCGCTTATATGCAGTTTTTCCTCTACTTGCTTGCGTTCAGTGATGTCGCGGGCCGCAGCAAATACGCCCTGTAACCTTCTATCCCGGTCGTAGAGGGTCGCTGCATTGTAAGAAACAACGGTCTCTTTGCCGTCTCTGGCGCGTGCGGTAAGTTCGTAATTGATGACTTTTCTTTCAGTGAGTACCAGATTGATAGCCGCCTCAGCCCGCTCCTGATCGGTAAAGTAATTTTTAAATGGGGCGCCGATCAGTTCATCACGCGTACAGCCTGTGAGCGACTCCATTTGTTTATTGACATCGGTAATAATGCCTTCGGGATCGGATGTCATTAGCGCATCAATATTCGATTCGAATAAAGAGCGCGTGTAAAACTGAAAATCTCGCAGACGCTGTCCCAGCTGCTTCTGCTCCGCTTCGATCTGCTTGCGTGCAGTATTGTCGGTGCCGATCAACAGATAGCCGATGATGCCGCCATGCGCATCGCGCAGCGCTGTGACCGATACCACAGCGGGGAACCGGCTGCCATCCTTGCGGATATAGGTCAGTTCATAGATGTCTTCAATGCCGTGTGAAGCTTTAAAAACCAACGCTTCAAAGCCTGGCGTAATCAATGTGCCAAGTTCGACGCTGAGCGCTTTGGCTCGCACGATTAATTCATGCGGGTCAGAAATATCGGCTGGAGTAATCTTATTCATCACGTCAACCGCTGCGTAACCCAGCATGCGTTCTGCGCCGACATTGAATATCTGAATAACGCCTTTCTCGTCTGTCGCGATACTTGAAAAATTAGCGCTGTTAAGGATGGCATTCTGCAAGGCGCCTGTTATCAGCAACGTTTCTTGCCGCTGGACCTCGGTAATGCCTCCGGCTGCTGGAATGTAGCTATCTGGATCGCGGATTGTTGTGATCATCACTTTATTGATATTCGAGTTGTTTGGCAGGGGATGTTAAAGGCAGGAAGGGTATAGCGTTTGTTTATACACGCGTTCAGCGTACAAATTGTTATTTCTTTCACGGCGGGTGGTGTATGGGAGGGTGTAAGCGCCTGATTGTGATGCAAGCCAATAACCAGATAATTAGTTTATGTTGCCTTCATCACTAATAGGTATAGCTGATGAATATGTGATAACCCAGCAAAAATATCAGACTTGTTGCCAGCCCGACATGCACTGTTAGCCATATTTTTCGAAACAACTGTTTGTGAATACCAGTAATTTCAACATTACATAGCCCGGTAAGAAAAAGGGCGAAATACACCAAGCTCAATACTTGCAGGTACGCATAACCGATGTGCTGGGCATGCGCATAGAAGAATACCGGAGCTAAAGCACCTAGCAGTTTATGTTGATTTAGCAGTTTTGCCGCTTGTTGCATAAAGCCTTGGTTGCGCAGTATCGAACAGCGCCATTGGATCGCCAGATAACCGACTATTACAAAGCCTGAAAACTGTTTGTAGACGTTATCCGCCTGCAATTGCGCCAACCGCTGCCAGTTGAGATGGCCGATTTCTTGCCAAATAAACCCCGTTAGCAATGCCAGCCCCAGAACAAAATAGCTTTTGCTGAACGCGGATCTTGCCGGTTTAGTTGTTGTACTAAAAGTCGGTGACGACATCGGCTTTTTTTGCCGCCATAACGAGATGAGTTTATTTAGCAGTATCACGACTGGAATCCTTCAACTTGTTATTCTGACGGGCGTTACTCAATGCACCTAAAGCGGGGAGGGTGTGTTGAGCTGTGCGTTGTAAAAACGCCTGCATAAATACATCCAAGCTGGGCAGGTAATAACCGTCGCGCGGCCAGCGTTCACTGATCATAGGCGGATGTGTAAAGGTTTTAACTTTTTCCAAATAAGCTGCATAAGCATTCTCTATCCCCTGATGCAGGACCATAATCGCCTTGAGCATATCTTCCAGGGACACTGTCGAAGCCGGATACATCCAAGTCGTAGCCCCCATTACATCATTCAGACGCCAATCATTTTTAGCTGCTTGCGGGTGTTTGTTATGGCATTCGATACAGGGTGCAGCGATGGCAATGTTGGCAAACATGCCGGTCTGCAAGCCGGTATCAGGCACATAAAAAAACTGTGGCAGTTGCGACTGGCGCAGAATTTGAAATTTCTCCTGCTGTAAGCCTTCAAAGCGGTTGCTGGGGCTGATTGGATAATCCGATCCCAAAAACAAACTAAGCCGCAGCGGGCTTTTTTCCATACTTTTTGCCGTTTCGCGCAAAAAAAGTGCCGGTAATGGCCCTGCTTCCAAATCGGCATCGCGCCAGTGTTCATCAAATTTCAGTCCGGATTTTTTACCTGCGCCGACGATTTCCTGGGTCCATATCGCCCGTGCTGCGGCGTTTTCCGCTTGCAACAGGATAAACATTTGTTCCACAGGAATAGCCGCCTGCTCGGTTTTCTTATCATCAAGCAATAGTGGGGGAGCGCTAACGAACAGGTAAATACCCAGGCAGCCTAAGGAAAACAACGTAATCCAGAAGTTTTTACTCATCATAATTGGCCTCCTTTTTGGCTGTGTAGCTGCGTTTATCTCCAAGGGCGATGGGCCGCCTTGAAAATAAGCCCGAATTTTTTCAGCCGGAATGATTTGTTCAACTGTCGTTGAGGTTTTCATGATGTGGTTGCCATGGAAATCGTGGCAACCCAGGCAACTTTCCCAGTGGTTCAGTGCGATTAACAGGTCATGCGGCACATCCAGCGGATCTTTTCTGAGCTTGGTTTGCTTGTGGCAGTTCACGCAATAACCTATTTCCGAGAGCGTGACCCGCTGTTTCTTATGTTCGGTATGGCAGGAAACGTATTGTTGGGGGCCGAGATTTTCTCGGGCTTTGAGGAAACGCGGCTCAAGAAAACGGCAGACCGGATGCCGGTCATTAGGGCGCTCGTGGCGACTCAGGCAATTTTCATTGCTAGGTTTGATGACCGAAAGGCGCTATGCGCTTTCGTAAGCCAAGCGCATAGCGAAGATTGGCGATAATTTGTGGATCGCATGAAGTCGTTATCGGCCAAGGCTTTGCCGCTAATACTATCCATTGGATAGGCCAATTCACTACATATGCCGGATCGCTGCAAGCCATGATTAGCGAAAGCAAATGCTTCCATGGGGCCGGTAAAATCGAGAATCTCAACGCCGGGGTAGGTGACAATGCCGAAAGGTCTTGTTTTCGCTACACGAACCTGCGGACGCCGAAGATCTGATGGGGGCATAAAAGGGGTAGTCATCAATCAATTTCTTGCTTGAAAGCAGTAAATCGATTTACATGTTCCTCCATTGCCGGTTTTTGCACAACGACAGACATGCCTCGTTTTCTGCCAAATTAATGACGTCTGGATTTCTTCCCGGCCGTTCAATGAAAACTTGCGACAGTTTCTTTTTATCAAAACAAGACAACTCGTTTAACTGTAATTTTTTCATGCTGTCTGGGCTGCCGGTTTTTCGCTATGATCCTGAAAAGTATTCTATTTTGGAGTTAATTCGATGAGTAAGCTGATATTTACTGTTCTGTGGCTGATAGCTCTATTTGTGGTTTTTCCGGCGAACTATCTTTATGCTCAATCAACGCCTGAGGCTGTCTCTATCAATGGTAGCGTGGCTTATCGCCAGCGTATCGCAATGCCGCCTGATGCGGTACTCACGGTTCGCGTCGAAGATGTGTCCCAAGCCGATAAACCTGCTGCTGTGCTAGCTGAGGTGCAGGAGAATTTCGGCGCACGCCAAGTGCCCATCCCGTTTTCGCTACAGGTTCCTTATACACGCATCGATCCAAGTCACCGGTATGCTATACGAGCGACCATATCGGTCGCTGGCAAACTGCGCTTCACAACGACGCGACACTATGCGGTGTTAACTCGAGATGCCCCCAGTCACATTGATTTATTGCTTGATGCTGTACAGCCGGTATCTAAAACCCCAGCGCCGGTTCCACAAAATACACCCGAGGTTGCGTTGCCTGCCACCTTTGTCGGTGTTACGCCCTGCGCCGATTGTAGCGGTATTGAACAAACCCTGACCTTACGTGCCGATGGCCTGTATCGCTTACGCCGCATTTATCAGGGCAAACCTGCCAGCACGTTTACAGAACTCGGGCGCTGGTCGACAGATGCAAGCGGTAAACGCCTTACTCTGCTGAGCGGTTCGGAGTTGCTTTTGTTGGAAGTAATAGATGGTGAAACCTTGCGTCAGCTTGATCGTCTGGGGCAGCCAATTACATCAACAGCCAACCAAAACTTGCGACGCACCGCGCAGGTTGAATTGATTACCGAATCACTGCACTGGCATGGCGAATTTCGCTACTTGGCGGATGCAGCAACATTTACTGATTGCGCCAGTGGCTTACGCTGGCCCGTTGCAACACTTGGCGATTATTTGGCGGTGGAACGCAACTATTTGCAGGCTCGTAGCGCGCCTGCAGCACCGCTGTTAGTTAACTTTGCTGGTCGATTGGAGATTCTCCCTGCAATGGAAGGGCCGCCAATCGAGCAAATTGTGGTCGATCGATTTGACGGTTCACAGCCCGGAGCAACCTGTAGTTCCCTGAAACAGGACAAAAACAGCAATGCCGCTTCGTTAACAGACACGTACTGGAAACTGATAGAGCTGGACGGAGATGAGATCGTGTTAGCTCCCACGCAACAACGCGAGGTGCGGATAACCTTGGCTAGCGAAGGTTCCAGGGCTAGTGGTTTCAGCGGTTGCAATCAATTTATGGGCGCTTATGTCAAAGATGGCAACAACCTAAAGTTCACGCAGATGGCCGGTACCATGATGGCTTGTGAAGCACCGCTCATGGAACTCGAAAGTCAGGTGTTAAAAATGCTCACTGTTACTACCGGCTACCGTATCGATGATGGACAATTGAATTTACTCGCGGGTGATAAGGTGTTAGCGAGGTTTAAAGCGGTCTATTTGCGATAAATTTAAGGAGCGTTTTCAGGTGTCTGATTTTTTCTTAACATAGGGGAACCTCGAAAAACCCATTCCGATTATGGTTCGACAAGCTCACCACGAACGGAACTCCTTGATTTTTAAGACACCGTTCGCATTTATGCCCTGTGGGTACTGAGTTTATCTAAGTGCAGGGTTTTTCGAGGTTCCCATAGGATTAAACACGCCAGCTGGGTAAAAGTATTAAACTATTGATATAATACCTACTGCTTATTATATTCTTTTCCTATGCATTCTAAATTCGGTTTTCTCAGTTACGAAATCAGCCACATCATTCGTCAACGTTTTAACAAGCAGGCCGAAAATATTGGCTTGACCCATGCTCAATGGCGAGCTTTGGTGCATCTGTCCAACAATGAAAACTGTCGTCAAATAGATTTGGCCGATATTCTCGAAATCAAACCGATTACGTTGGCTCGGCAGATTGACTTACTGGAAGAGGCCGGGCTGGTTAGACGAAATAAAGACAGTGAAGATCGCCGTGCTTATCGCCTCGAACTGCTGCCTAAGGCGCACACTGTGATGAAGGAACTCTGGGACATTGCCGATGCGGTTGAGGCGCAGGTGCTTTGCGCTCTGTCTCCGAATGAGCAAGAACAGCTTACCAATCTGCTTGAGCGAATTAAAATCAGCATTAACGACAATGTCTTACCTGAAGACCTGGTTCCTGATGAATAGTTCGCCTTAGCCCCATCTGTAAGCCCCCAGTTAACAGCTGCTGGGCAACCGTTATTCCACGTATTTTTCTTAAATCCAACGCGGCAATATCGATCGCCGCGCTAAGTTACCCATAGGAAACTCATGCTCTTTTTATCAAAAAAACAGGACTGGCTCGGTAACATCCGTGGCGATGTCTTGGCCGGTTTAGTCGTTGCCCTGGCGCTCATTCCCGAAGCCATTGCCTTTTCCATTATTGCCGGTGTTGATCCCAAAGTCGGTTTGTACGCTTCATTTTGTATCGCGGTGATTACTGCGTTTATTGGCGGCCGTCCCGGCATGATCTCGGCAGCCACCGGTGCGATGGCGTTGTTGATGGTGACCTTGGTGAAGGATCACGGCTTGCAGTATTTACTGGCAGCCACTCTGTTGACCGGCGTGTTGCAAATCATTGCAGGTTACCTAAAGCTCGGCAGTCTGATGAGTTTTGTCTCTCGCTCGGTAGTAACCGGTTTTGTAAACGCCTTGGCGATATTAATCTTTATGGCGCAGCTGCCGGAATTGATTAACGTCACCTGGCATGTGTACGCAATGACAGCGGGCGGTTTGGCGATCATTTATTTGTTTCCGTATATCCCGGTGATTGGTAAGACCTTACCATCGCCGCTGGTGTGTATCGTCAGCATGACGTTTATTGCCATCTATTGGCATTTGGACATTCACACGGTCGGCGATATGGGGCAATTGCCCGATACGCTGCCGATATTCCTCTGGCCTGAAGTGCCGCTGACGCTGGAAACTCTGCAGATTATCCTGCCATATTCCTTGCCGCTGGCTGTAGTCGGCTTACTGGAATCACTGATGACCGCCACTATCGTCGATGAGCTGACCGATACCAACAGCGATAAAAATCGCGAATGCAAAGGCCAAGGCTTAGCCAATATTGGCGCTGGCTTACTGGGCGGCATGGCCGGTTGTGCGATGATCGGCCAGTCGGTAATCAATATCAAATCCGGCGGACGCGGACGCTTGTCCACCTTAATAGCCGGTAGCTTTTTGTTGATCATGGTGGTGTTTTTGGACGCATGGATTTCCAAAATCCCGATGGCAGCCTTAGTAGCGGTGATGATCATGGTGTCGATCGGCACGTTCAGCTGGAGCTCACTGATCAATCTGAAACAACACCCGTTATCCACCAATATCGTGATGATTGCCACAGTGATAGTGGTGGTCTGGACGCATAACTTAGCCTACGGCGTTTTTGTCGGCGTATTGTTGGCATCCTTGTTCTTCGCCAACAAAATCAGCCATTTCATGGTTGTGGAATCCAATTTTGATGAAGACAACAGCACGCGAACCTACCAGGTGTTCGGACAAGTGTTCTTTAATTCAGCCAATAAATTTACCGCTGCTTTTGACTTTAAAGAGGCGGTTGAAAAGGTCGTGATAGACCTGCATCGCGCGCATTTCTGGGACATTACCTCAGTGACCGCATTGGACAAAGTCGTCGTCAAATTCCGCCGTGAAGGCGCCGAGGTGGAAGTGATCGGCATGAATGAAGCCACAACCACTATCGTTGATCGTTTCGGTATCCACGACAAACCTGAAGAAATAGCAAAAGTCCTGAGAGGCCACTAATGAATACGAATACCAACCTCGTGCTGGCATGCCTTGATGGCTCGTCACTGACTGAAGCCGTCTGCGATTATGCCGCTTGGATCGCGCAACGTGTCGATGCGCCGTTAAAACTGCTGCATATCATCGACCATCACCATGAGACGGCTGCCCACCTGGACTTGTCCGGCAATATCGGCTTGGACAGTCAGCAGCACTTACTCGACGAATTAACCGCCGCCGAACAACAGCTCAGTAAGTTACGACTGCAACAAGGCAAACAACTATTGCAGGCTGCCAAAGACCGCGTTATTCAAAACGGTATCGCCGAACCCATCAGCAATCAACGCCACGGCAGCTTGGTAGAGTCACTGATAGAACTTGAAGACAGCCTGCGCTTAGTGGTTATTGGTCTACGCGGCAAAGTTCACGAAAATCAAGCGGACAAACTAGGTGCCAAGTTGGAATCTATTATCCGTTCATTACACAAGCCGGTACTGGTTGTTAATGGTGCGTTTAAAGCGCCGCAACGCATCATGATTGCTTATGACGGTAGCAAGGCGGCCGATAAAGCCGTCGACATGGTCGCGACCAGCCCGCTTTATAAAGGCCTGGTCTGTCATCTGGTATGCGTCAGTAAAGATGGGACAACGATGGAACCATTGCTTCAGACCGCCGCTGACAAGCTGAACAACGCCGGTGGCTTTGAAGTGATTACGCAACTATTACCAGGCAAACCCGAGCAAGCGCTGTGTAACTATCAGGCACAACATGCGATTGATTTAACGGTGATGGGGGCCTTTAGCCATACCCGCATTCATGATTTGGTGCTGGGTAGCTTTACCGCCAAAATGCTGTTAAATACCAAAAAGCCGTTGTTGTTATTGCGATGAATCCGGTGCATCAGGTGTCTATTGAGATGCCTATGCTTTAGTTTATCTATGTTATGGACTCTGAATGTCATTTCACACATTGAATGCCCGCAAAAATGAAATTGGCGCCGTAAAACTTAGCCACACTGAAAATGTTAAAGCAAATTCCAATAAATTAACTACGAATTGATTTCTCTTTTATAGATTTTGCTGTGAGGTAGCCCAAAATTGCACCCCATACCATCATAAAAATTCCGTGTAATATTATTTCCAAATTAAACCTATGGGCTTGTGCATAATAATCATAAATATAATCCATTGCGACAATACAAGCTGTTATATACACAGCTGTTTTAAATCTAATTGCATGCGTATAAAAACAACTGACGCCTAATATAATAAATCCTATCAAAAACCTTAGGCCTGCGTGGATTGACCAATGAAGATCGAGTAATGGGGTTTTTAATATCGCTATATTCAAAAAATAGAGTAAAAAAGCACCTGCAATAAAAGAAAAAATAAGCATTTTCATAGCGTCATCTTTAAGTATGTGGTATGGATTTGACGTGTCCAAAGTCTCCAAGCTTCTCAAGTTCCTCTCTTTGATGCAAATCAACCCCCACACTGACAATAAAACTGGTAACGGCTTCAATATCCATACTTGATTTTACGACCTTTGATTGATGCACAACAACGGTAAACCCGGAAGTTGGATTAGGAGACGTTGGTACATAAACCACCAGCATTTCGCCCACCGTATTGGTGACATAACCCGGCACCCACAAGCCATCTTTAGGATATTCAATAAAAACAATTTCTTTGGCTGCGCTTTTTTCCTGACTACCCAGCAGGTTGACCAGCTTTTTAGTGACCCTGTAAAGCGTCCTGATCATTGGAATCCGGTTAATCAATAATTCAACTTGATGCAGAACCCACATTTTTTCGGAGACTGTGACCCTATAACCCGTGTAGGCAATGGCAACAAAAGAAAGCGTAAATGCCAGAACGGTTATAAAGACATTGTTGGAATATCCGTAGATATAAATAAAGAAGTCTCTTAGGATGGTCTCTAAAAACACTAAGACCTGCATGACAATAACAACCGGAATGAGCGCTAAAATACCGACTATAAAATATTTCAAACTTGATTTAATAAAACTAAGCATATTTAAACTCCTAATCTATTCAACAAAGCTAAGGAACTGTTTCCTCTGGCATGACTTAAACAAGAAGTATCCCATTAAATTACCTTCTCCCATATTATTCAATGAATTTGACAGAATGAATTAAAATCCCTCATAGCCGCCGCATCTTGAAAAACCGGACTCACTTATTATCGTCGAACAGATGCCATTCGGTTAGACTCATCTGAACTTATGGGCACCTCGAAAAACTCGACATCAGCGACGAACAAATGGAGTATCAACTGCTGGCCGCCTAAGCTTTCAACGCTTTGTTGGGCTGCGCCACAGCAGCCAGATTCCTGATCGCACCACGTTTTGGACCTTTCGCGAGAACGACTCGCGGCGGCCGGTGCCAGTGAAACCCTATCGCCTAAAGTGCCTACTGTGTACCTCGAAAAACCTGTCTCATTGATGGTTCGACAAGCTCACGACG
The DNA here is from genome assembly GCA_030699345.1 of Methylococcaceae bacterium. Classification (GTDB taxonomy): domain Bacteria; phylum Pseudomonadota; class Gammaproteobacteria; order Methylococcales; family Methylomonadaceae; genus JABFRC01. The sequence goes on along the minus strand of JAUYMX010000364.1, from coordinate 2,650 downwards.
GACGAACGTAACAGGTTGATTTGTAAGATGCCGTTTGCACTGAGCCTGTCGAAGTGCAGGTTTTTCGAGGTGCTCTATTGTCTTGGTTTATTACCAAAATCAATTCATCATTTGCTTGTCGTGATCGGCAGCGGCGCATTAATGGGGATTTTGATGGGATTGCAGATATTACTCAGCGTTCATCAGATGTGGTTTTATTCGGGGAAGTAAGGCTTATTGTCCAACAATAGCAAACTCAATCTAACAGGATTGCCTCATCAATTGTTGGTGAATGTAGATTGAGATTGCTTGGCGTTACATTAGGGTTAAGCCATTGTGCCGTGAGTTATGTCGATGATAAGTTTGCTTAGCAAAAAGTGCGCTGATTAGCAGTAAACACAGCTGAAAAAAAGCCATTCCTGCTATTGAAAAAACAGCCACCAATAAAATTAAAATTTTGATGAATTTCATGACGCACTCTCAAGTGGGTTTTTTTAAATTGAGGCTCAATCATCTGCTAAATAAATCAGTAAAACAAGTGGTTTAATTTGTATTTTAATGGCGTAACACCAGTATTATAGGGGCTTTGAGAGGGTTGTCGTATTTTGACAACACTATACTTACGCTCGATTCTTGAAGTTAGAAAAGCACTTCTTGCTGGTGTTGGACGAGCCTTGCTAAAGTAAAAACAGATTAAGTTTTGGATTGTGTTTTGCGTAAAAACAACATGATATTCAGTGTTTTTTAGGCACTAAATAAATCGAAAAATGTAAGAAAAAACGTCGCTATTCAGCAAATCCAGTGTAGGGGCGAATTCATTCGCCTCGTGAGCTTCGGTCCATTCCAACCGGGCGAATAAATTCGCCCCTACACCATCAATCTTAGTTGCCTGAACTCATCCTTTAATGTTGATGTGCAACCAGCCATTGCTCAAGGCTAATCAATATCCAGATCATCACTCCGTAATACGAGGCGTGGCCTTCTTTCTGGGCTTTAATCAGGTTGTCTATGTAGGCAGGATTAAGAATGCCGCGTTGCGCAATGCCCTGTAAGTTGGCTTCGGCAAATTGGCGCAGTTGCTCATTGCTACTCATCCAAACGCCAAAAGGTAAACCAAAGCCCTGTTTACTTTTGTCCAGGGTTTCTTTGGCTAGAAAATCTTTCATGCCTTCCCGATAAAATGAACGTAACTCAAAGCCTTTCATCAACCATTTCGATGGAATGGTTGCGGCAAATTCCACCATGTTTTCTTGCAACATCGGATATTGCACGTTAATGCCCGCCAACTCGCACATGCGATTTACTTTTCTCAGGTCATTGTCGGCTAGAGTAAATTTACCATCCAAAAACAACATGCGTTTAATCAATTCATCGGTCGGTGCGCGGTTGTAGGTTTCTGTTAAGTTTTGTATTGGTAATTCCGGATTGATTTTGCTTAAGAAATCCTCTGAAAAAATCTCCTCCAAAGGTGTGCGATGCAGGAAGTTGTAAGTTTCCATACGGTCCGGCATTGGAATGTTAGCTTGCTCGATATAGCTTTTGACTTTACCCAGCAATGGCAAATTAGAGGCTAACGGTTCCAATACGGCTTTGGCAACGCCAGGGATATGCCGATAAAGATCAAACATTTTTTGTTTTGCGTAACGGGCATTACCGGCAAAAATCTCATCGCCGCCATCGCCTGCCAATAATTGGGTTATGCCTTGTTCGCGGGCAAATTTGGCGCAATAGTACGCAGGGATGGCGGAGGCATTACCGAACGGTTCATCATAGGTTTTAGCGATTAGCGGCAGTGCAGCCAGTACATCTTCAGGCGTCACGTAATATTCGTGCAATTTAACGTTGAAATGTTTGGCGGTGGCGCGCGCGAATTCCATTTCGTCATAACCATCAGCATCAAAACCGATTGAAAACGCATCGATAGGCCGGTCTGAAAGTTTTTGAAATACGCCGGTAACCGTGCTGCTATCAAGGCCGCCGCTTAGGAAAGCGCCTGTGTGTTGGTCGGGGTTACAGCTCTGTGTTGCTTGTTCAAGCTGGCTGTGTAATTGCTCAAGCAGTTCTTGTTTGGAATAATGGCTGTCATTATGTTCAAGCTGCCAATAAAAATTGCGTGAAATTTGTCCATGATCAAATTCCACACATTCGCCGGGTTGCAGCTTACTAATCCCGGTGTAAATGCTGCCAGGACTGGGCACCATGTGAAAGTCGAGATAATTGAAAATACCCTGCGGATCAATTTGAGCGTCGACGCCGGGGTGAGCGATAATCTGATCAAGTTGTGAACCGAATACCAGCAAATCGTTGCCAGCAAAAAACGCCAGCGGCCTGATGCCAATTCGATCGATGGCTAGCAAAGCGTAATCACCGTCCGGTACCAGAACACAGCAAGCAAAAGGTCCGTGCAGGTGGTTTAATACCGTCTTTCCGTATTCTAAAAAGCCTTCAGCTAGCGCTTGAGCGTGCCCTTGATGTTCAGCAATACTGGCGAGCGTGCTGTCGGTCCAGTGCGGCGAGCCTTCGATAATGGTTAATAACCGTCCTGATTGGTAACTCGAGGGCGCGTTAAAAACGCCTGTGCCGCCCACTGCTGCTTGTGGCTGATGTTCAGTAGTTGTGTGATCGCTGTTCGCGCTTCGGGTTGCTGCTTGTTGTTGCTCAATAATTGCCG
>JAUYMX010000361.1 GCA_030699345.1 Methylococcaceae bacterium | reverse complement strand
GCATTTTTCTATTCCAACGATTATCAACAACTCACTAGTCATCCACGACCAGCTACGTGACTGTCACAGTAGATATTAACTACCTTTTTTTGTAACTGCCTTATATGTGCCTTTGGGCAACAAGGTTTCGATACTTTGTCTCTGTACTTGTATAAAGGTGTTATCACCTACCTCAAGCCTGACGAAGTTATCATCTAAATCAACTACTTTTCCTAAAATACCGCCGGATGTTACCACCTCGACACCTTTATTCAGTGCCGAAATCATTTGTTTCTTCTCTTTTGCTTTTTTAGCTTGCGGACGCAAAAATAAGAAGTAGAAAAACGCCAAAATCGCCAATGGAAACAGCATGCCTTCAATGCCAGGTTGAGCAGTGGGCGCAGCTGCCGCTGCCATTGCATCAGAAATAAACAAACTCATTGTTATCCTCGGTTGTTATTGTTTAAACAAAGCGCGGCATTATGCCACAGTCGGTACCGTTTTTTCTCGCTGTTGATAGAACTGCTTGACAAAGGCATCCAGCGTTTGGGCTTCAATGGCATCACGCAAGCCCTGCATAAGACTCAGATAATAATAAAGATTGTGGATGGTATTAAGCCTTGATCCCAACATTTCCTTACATTTATCCAAGTGTCGCAAATAAGCCCTGGAATAATTTTGACAGGTATAACAGCCGCAGGCTTTATCAATGGGGCCGGTATCAAACTCGTACTGACTGTTCCTGATTTTTACCACACCAAAACTGGTAAACAGGTGACCATTACGAGCATTGCGTGTCGGCATCACGCAATCAAACATATCAATACCACGCCTGACAGCCTCCACTAAATCTTCCGGGGTACCGACGCCCATCAAGTAGCGTGGTTTATCAATAGGCATTTTGGTGTGAATAGCATCTAGGGTTGCCATCATTTCATCCTTAGGCTCTCCTACCGACAGCCCACCGATTGCATAACCGTCAAAGCCAATATCGACCAAACCATCAATGGATTCTTGGCGCAAATGTTCGTACATACCGCCCTGCACAATGCCGAACAGTGCCGACGAATTTCCCTCATGCGCCGCCTTACTACGAGCCGCCCAGCGCAAGGACAATCGCATCGAATCAGCTGCCTCCGTAATAGTGGCAGGATATGGCGTACATTCATCAAAAATCATTACAATGTCTGAGCCCAAATCTCGCTGCACTTGCATTGATTCTTCCGGCCCCATAAAAATTTTACTTCCGTTAATTGGCGATTTAAACGTCACCCCAGCTTCAGTAATTTTTCTGAGCGCGCCCAAACTGAACACCTGAAAGCCGCCCGAGTCGGTCAAAATCGGTTTATCCCAACGCATAAAATCATGCAAATCGCCGTGAGCTTTAATTACACCGGTACCTGGCCTAAGCATTAAATGGAAAGTATTGCCCAAGATAATCTGCGCCCCAAGACCGGTTAAATCCTCAGGAGTTAACGACTTTACTGTGCCATAAGTACCGACTGGCATAAAAATCGGCGTTTCCACTACACCACGCGCAAAAGTCAGTTGACCACGACGAGCATGTCCGTCGGTGTTTTTTAATTTGAATTCCATCGAAATTTAGCAAGCAACAAAAGTCTGGAATTATCCGGTCTTTTCGCTTCTTAAGCCAGTGAAGTTACTACACAAGGAGGAAGAATTAAGTAACTCTATAAAATAGCGACAAATCAATGTGTTGTTTTACTGCGTGTTAAGCCCGCGACTCGCAAATGTTTAAAAAAGTTAAAAAACTTTACCGTTTAAAATGCTATCTGGCTAAACTAGCGCCCCTAAAGAACGAATTAAGCCGGGCAAAAAAGTCCTGAGCCATTAACAACCATTTCTGTTACACCGAAAATCCTGACGACAAACGTAGTTTCAGATACTTGCTAATAAGACTAAAAACGGCACTGAATTGATCAGGATTCAGTGCCATCAATGACTTTAAAATACCAATAGTGCAAAAACAACTCAACTTACCTTACTTATTAAATCGCGAAGTTTCTCCTCGCTCTTTGCTTAGTTTGCTGACTATTTTAGTGCTGTTGCTGCACTTAACTGTAATCGTTTGGCTGTTACAACCCAACGAGACAGTCCCCGAACAAAAACCCATTAAGGTAATGGAAGTCGCCCTGCTCTCTGCGCCCAGCCCAAAACCTGCAACAACAGTAGCTGCAGTGGTGCCGCCTGCCCCACCAAAACCTCTACCCCCGCCCAAAAAACCACCCGTAAAACAACCCGTCAAAAAAATAGTCCCGGTTGTCGAAAAACAGGCAACACAACCCAAACCGCAACCGATTGTTGAAGATCAACCGCCAACGCCACCTGCTGAGTCAACTCAAGTTTCTACTCAACCTGTCCCGACAGCACAACCTACTAACAACCAAGCAAATAAGCATGCTGAAAATACCGGCGCTGCCGAAGCTAATGCCAAAACAGTAGTTTCCGGCATTGTTCCATTGGAGCGAGTCCCGCCTAGGTATCCACCGCGTGCGGCAAATCGGCATATTGAAGGCTGGGTTAAAATTGAATTTACAATCAGCACCACAGGCACAGTAACCGATGCGGTTGTTGTCGATGCGGAGCCCTCCGACATATTTAACGATGCAGCGTTAGCCGCCATTGAGAAATGGAAATTTAAAGAGAAATTAATCAATGGCGTTGCCGTTACTCAGCGTGCCGTGCAAATTCTTAAATTTAATTTAAAGAACGAATAACCCTTAACACTGCGCAAACTAGCCATTTAATACAGCCCAGTAATTTTTAATTTGCCCAACTCAAGAAGGAGATCTTAATGTTTAATTTTGTTTCACCCGCGATTATTATCGATGGAACCTTATATACCTTGCTGTTATTTTCGGTAGCGACTTGGACCCTTATTTTTTTTAAATCCTGGCAATTCTCAAACAACGACTATCTGAATCGGTTTTTTAATAGTGCATTTTGGAAAACCACTACCCTGGCTGAGGCTGAAGGGTTACCAACTGAAGTCTTCAGAGGACCACAGGCTCGTGTTGCTCAGCAAGGATTGCAATGGCTTACCGAAAACCGCCAATCTCGCACCAAGAGTATTAAATTTTTAGGCACTCCAAGTGAATTGTTAGAGCAAGCCCTGCTTGTGCAAATGCAAGCCGAGCAGCATTTAATGGAAAGCGGCCTAACCATGCTGGCCAGCATTGGCAGTACCGCACCTTTTGTCGGTCTGTTTGGGACAGTATTCGGCATCATGCACGCTATGCATCAAATCACTGAAAGCGGTTCGTCCAGTTTAGATGTCGTTGCCGGCCCTATTGGCGATGCGCTGGTCGCCACGGCAATAGGTATTGCGGTCGCTGTACCGGCGGTGTTGGCGTATAACTTTTTATTGCGCCGCGTCAAACTACAACGTGCCGGACTAGAAAACTTTGTGACCAGTTTTATGCATGTTGCGTTAAGTTCGGATATTAAAGATTAAGGAACGCCCATGGCTTTTAAAACTCAATCGGAAAACGAAGATGCAATGAGCGAGATTAACGTCACGCCGCTTGTTGATGTCATGCTGGTATTAGTCATCATCTTATTAGTTACTGCGCCATTACTGACGCAATCGGTACATGTGACGTTACCGAAAACGACCGAAACCACGGCAAATGTCACTGAGCAACCCTTACAGCTCGGCATTAACGACCAAGGTGCAATAATCCTTAATAAGCAGCCCATCGAAAATCTGGCCGCATTAGAAACAACCTTGAAAAACGAGCTTGCCAAAAACCCTGAGGTAGCCTTGCACTTATATGCCGACAAAAGCGTGATTTACGAGAAACTCGCTGCAGTCATGGCCACTGTGCAACATGCAGGCATTACTAAAATTGCGTTTGTTACTGTCGAGCAATAGTGCTGTGTCCTATTTATAACTTCGCATTGGCTGGATAACTCTATTTTAGCGGATCGGGCAATATGCATTATTCGCGCTACTTGCTTTTTTGTATCACTGGGGCGTGTTTATGGGTAGGCGGGCTTATCACCCTGGGTTTTGAATTCGGTAATCTCGAACGGGTGCAAAAGAATTTCGAACTGGTCGTTTTAGGCATTGTGGGCGTGTCATTTTTACCTGTGTTACATCAACTTTGGCAGGGAATACGGGCAAAAAATTAGGTATTTTCAGCATCTAATTCCAAATAGTAATTTTTGAAAACTATCAATTTCAGCTCACCTTTAAAACATGTCCACAAACCAAAATCATTCTAAACAACAAGTTGCCGGTCTGGCATTGGGTGCAATCGGCGTCGTATTCGGTGACATAGGTACCAGTCCTTTATACGCATTAAAGGAAGTTTTCCATGGCGGAGTACCCATCGATAAAATTCATGTACTCGGGGTACTGTCACTGATCTTTTGGTCGTTGACGCTGGTCGTCACCACCAAATACGCGATATTCATTATGCGCGCCGACAACAAAGGCGAAGGCGGAATCATGGCTCTGATGGCGCTGGCCCTACACGGCTCCAAAGATAATCCGAGGAGGATGCGCTTTATCGTCATCATCGGCTTGCTCGGCGCCGCATTATTCTATGGTGACGGTATGATCACACCCGCCATTTCGGTACTTAGCGCAGTTGAAGGCCTTAAAGTTGTCTCTCCTAAGTTAGAGCATTATGTACTGCCCATTACCATTGCTGTATTGAGCGTTATGTTCATTGTGCAAGCCAAGGGCACCGGTGCGGTTGGAAAAATGTTCGCGCCGATTATGTGCTTCTGGTTTGGCTCGTTGGGGATTATGGGGGTAATCAATATCGTCGAAGCCCCCAGCGTTTTGATGGCGGTTAACCCTTATTACGGCGTGCATTTACTGTTTGAATTGGGTTGGCACGGCTTCCTAATCATGGGCGCGGTAGTGCTGGCAATTACCGGCGCTGAAGCCTTGTATGCAGATATGGGCCATTTCGGTCTCAAACCGATTCGCTATGCTTGGTTCGGTTTTGTATTTCCGGCATTGCTGCTCAATTATTTTGGACAAGGTGCGTTGTTAATCGGACATCCCGAAGCAATAGCAAATCCATTCTATTTACTCGCGCCGACCTGGGCGCTGTACCCTTTATTGGTTCTATCGACGTTGGCAACAGTAATCGCCTCGCAAGCAGTCATCTCGGGGGCGTTTTCAGTGACTCGACAAGCGATACAACTGGGTTACTGCCCACGTATGAATATTATTCACACCTCGGGTGATGAAATGGGCCAAGTCTATATCCCTGTGGTCAACTGGCTGCTTATGGTCTCCGTATTTGTGTTGGTACTGAGCTTTCAATCTTCATCCGCGTTGGCTTCAGCCTATGGCATCGCCGTCACCGGCACCATGATTGTTGACACTGTCTTAGCGTTCATTGTGATTCAGGCACTCTGGCGCTGGACAAAGCTCACCAGCATTACCTTTTTAACGATTTTTTTAGTGATCGACTTCCTGTTTCTTTCAGCCAGCAGCCTAAAAATCCCATCAGGCGGCTGGCTGTCATTGGTCGTCGGGACTGTATTGTTTTTGATACTAACCACATGGATTAAAGGACGAGAATTGTTGGCAGGTTACCTGGATGATCGCCGGATATTATTCGAAGAGCTGGGCGAAAAAATGAAAGCCGAGCCATTGGTAACCGTTCCTGGCGCAGCCATTTATTTGGCTAGAAGTCTGCATGGTGTACCGCAGGTATTTCTGCATAATCTTGAGCATAACCATGTTCTGCATGAGCAAATTATCGTTCTGACAATCGTTACCACCGAAGAGCCTTATGTTAACGAAGCCCACCGAGTCAAAATACGCGAATTTGGTCAAGACAGAACTTACTACCGCGTAAAACTTTACTTCGGTTTTAAGCAAACACCCGATGTGCGCCGCGCTCTTGAACTATGCGCACAAGAAGGGTTGCCTATCGACCCCAAAGAAGTGTCATTTTTTGTCGGCAGTGAGCGGCTATCATTCCGCAACAAAAGCCCAATGCCGAATTGGCGAAGACCCATCTTCAGGTTTTTATTCCACAACGCATCGAGCCCGATAGAGTTTTTCAAAATCCCTGTCGACCAGGTGATTGAGCTGGGTATTCGTATTGAACTTTAAGGGAGTAAACTGCGTTTAATCCTGACTGCTTGTTCTATAGAATAGCCTCACGAATACAATGCCATTATTATCAATAAATGGCATGCCGCTTCAGCCCATACTATGTGCTGATTGCTCAAACAGTTAAGTAAGGTGATAGCAAGAACAGTAATGGCGATAAAAATCTTAACCTTTTTAAAAACAGATATTTGGTCGCTACCAGAGCACCAACAGCCTGTTGTTAAAGCAGCTCTCGTAAAATCGCTGAAAATAGCGTTATTAGCTTATCAAGGCTTCACAAAAGATCTTTGCCCGTTACGCGCCTCTGCACTCACACTTTATACATTGCTCGCTGTTGTGCCAGTAATAGCCATGTTGTTCGGAATTGCGAAAGGTTTTGGTCTTGAAACAATGCTCCAACAGCAGTTACTTGAGCAAATACCTCACCAAGATACTACCGTACTGACATTAATAAGCTTCGCCCAAAATCTGCTCGATAGCACTAAAGGTGAAGTTGTAGCGGGCATTGGCGTAGTGGTATTGCTGTGGTCGGTAATACATATGATTGGTAATATTGAGGAATCGTTTAATTATATTTGGAAAATAAATAAAGGCAGGTCATTTTCTCGAAAACTAAGCGACTACCTATCATTAATGTTATTAGCGCCAGTCTTATTAATAATTGCAAGTAGTATTACCGTTTTTTTAAATACTAAAGTAACCTGGCTAACCAAGGTAATTACCTTACCTAAATTTGGTGAAAGCTTATTAATTGGCGCCTTAAGTTATTCGCCGTTATTACTAATGTCTGGCTTATTCGCGATTACTTATATCTTTATGCCTAATCATAAAATTAGTTATAAAGCCGGTATTATTGCGGGCGTCGTAACGGGGATTTTGTATCATCTTTTACAGTGGCTTTATTTAAGCCTTCAGTTTGGCGTATCTAGCTACAACGCAGTCTACGGAAGCTTTGCCGCGCTACCGTTATTTGTAGTTTGGGTGCAAATAGCCTGGATGATAGTTTTGTTAGGTTGTGAAATTGCTTTTTATATTCAAAATTACGAAAATCATCGGCATCATTATGATTATTCCGAATTTAGTTTTTCTTTTAAAAAGATTATTGCCTTACAGATTACCCATTTAATTATTAAAAATCTTGTCAAATTGGGCAATCCTTTAACCGCCGAAAAAATCGCTTTAAAATTGTTAATTTCAGTCGCTATTGTGCAACGTCTATTAGACTTTTTAGTGGCTAGTCATATTATTATTGAATTAAAAACTGAAGAAAATGAAAATGTTTACTTACCCGCCGTAGATATTAATATTTTAACCGTTGCCTATATTATTAATGCGCTGGAACTATGTGGACAGAATAGCCTTCCGGACATTAGAAAGGAAAAATTATATGTCAATATGCTTAATAATTTAGGAAAATGGCTGGAAACTTCAGAGCAAAATCGTTTGCTTAAAGACATTTAAACAATCTACTTACAATAACTTATTAAGGATTATTGATATGCAAGTTCAAGACTATTTGCCGTTTTTTCAAAGTTTAGCGCTCAAATACTACCAATTCACTCTTGAAAACCCCGCTTATGCTGCCTGCCTAGCGGCCGCTGTGTGGTTACTAACCACCATTTTTTATAGCATCAGAATCGGCTTCTTAAATGGTCGTAACCGTCGCAATATTAAAGCCCTGATCGATACACAAAATGCCTTGGCTACTGCCGAACAACAAATTCAGCAATTACAAGCTGAACTAACTGCCGCCAATGAACAACTCGAACAAAGCAAAGCTGAATCCGAACAGCTGGTACAACGTGCAACAACATTGCAATCGCGACTCTCTTGGTTCGACAATCAATTATCGGAAAGTATCGGCGCGCTAACCACTAATGCTGACTTAAGCGAACAATTCTCGCCGAACGCAACGGGGCTAGAGACAGAAGATTTGTGGCAACGTTACAGCGCCATCAACAAACAATTAAGTGCCAATTTGGCAGCGGAACGAAAAACCAGCAACGAATTGCAACAAGCCATTAAAGTCGAGACCGCAAAATTGGCCGAAAAAGATCAACTGCTGCAAACCCTGCAAATTCGTGTCGATAGTCAAAGCCAACAACTTGCTCAATTGGAATTGACAGTTGCCGAACACAAAACCCAATTGGCGCAGCAAGAAGAAAGCGCACAACAGCGCATTTTGGAAACCGAAGCAAAACACCAAGCCGATTTAGCGCGTCTTGCGTCGTTAGCGCAGCAGGCAGTTGATTTAAGCCAAGCTAAACAGCAGCAAACTCAATTACAAGAAACGCTAAACGCACAAAATGCAGTAATTGCCCAACTTGAAGAAGCCAAAGCGGTCGAAATAAAAGCAGTAGAACCTCAAGCAGTTTTCCTGGCTCCTGAGCCACAACAGCAAGCACCTATCGAACCAACCATTTCACCCGTACAGGAACCCATTATCAGCAAAGTTGTGGTACCAGAACCGGCAATAATTGTCGCCGAGACACCAAAACCACAACCAATCGAAACACCAGAAAGAGATACGACCAGCGTGGGTGGGAAATTTAAAAGTTTCTTTTCCAGTGCCAAGCAAAAAATTGACAAACTGGACAGCAAACTCGTCGAGCAAAATATCCCCACACCGCAGGAAGCACCCGTTCAAATCGAGCAAATCAATCTTGAGCCTCAAGTATTGGCGACAGAAACACCGGTGATAGCTCAACCAGTGGTTGCAAACGTTGCCTATCCACCGGAAACTGCTGTTAAAGAAGCCGTGGTTGCTCCAGCACAAGAGCAGACCAATTCATTTGCCGCGGCGAAAACATGGTCTGACGAAACCACGTTAACCTTAAGTGGCAGACCACCTCAAGCGGTTACAGCCAAAGTTGAACCACAGCCTGCCAAAGCAAATGCAACAGATACTGACAATGAACCCACCAGCAAACTCAAAAATCTGTTTAGCAAATTTAAACTGAAATCATAATTGGGGTACTTGGGTTACAAAAAGCATGTGACCCAAACCATTTTCATTGTCAATAATTGATTTTAAAATGTAAGGTCAGCTTGCCAAATGCGGCTGACCTGCTTCTTAGGCAGCAGTTACAAAGCATAAACTGTTTACACATCAACACCCCAAGCGTTACTTAGTTGCTTGCATATTTTATTGCCTTAGCTGTGAAGCCCCGTATTTCAAAGCCTTAAGCCCCTTCCCCGCATAGCCAATTGCAGCCGGCATGCCTTTTGCTTATTTAGGTTGTTATTTCTAGTATTATCTTTCCACCTAGAAAACCTAAGGAGGTTTCATGCGTAAATCTATACCTACACCGGTGGTCGGTCTGGCCATTGCGTTAACAGCGTTTGGTTCTAGTGCTTTACAAGCCCACGGTTTGCAAGAAGCAACCGAGGCCGCGGGTGTTGCCGGGCTTAAATCCATTGAATTTTCCGGCACCGGCAACTGGTTTCAGTTTGGTCAAGCGCCCAATCCAAATTCAGCTTGGCCCCCATTTGATGTCAAAAACTACACCGCTGACATTAATTATGAAACCGCCAGTGCTCGCGTACAGTATCTTCGCAGCCAAGTTGTTGAAGCCGGCCGCGCTCGCCCTGCACCCGTTGAGCAACGCGGCATCCAATTCATAAGCGGCGGCACTGCCTGGAACGAGGCTATCACCGGCAATGCGGAAAATATTCAACCTGCAGCAGTTGAAGAACGCACTGCAGAAATTTGGTCGACACCCCAAGGCTTTTTAAAAGCGGCACTTGCTAATAACGCAACGACAAAAGCGGTCGACGGCGGCACTGAAGTGTCATTTACGGTAGGCGGTAAATATCGTTATGTTGGAAAAATCAATCCCTTCAACCAAGTGGCTCAAGTAAATACCTGGATAGACAATCCAGTACTCGGCGATACCTTGTTAGAAACTAAATTCTCCGATTACAAAGATTTTGGCGGCATTCAATTTCCATCTCACATCGTCCGCAGTCAAGGTGGCTATCCGGTGCTGGATATAAATGTCACCTCAGCAAGAGCTAACCCTGGCGTTGACATAAAAGTACCTCAAGATTTGGCCAAACCCCCTGCAGTTACCGTGACGTCTGAAAAACTGGCCGACGGTGTTTATTATTTAACTGGTGGTACCCACCACAGCTTAGCTATCGAACAAACTGATCATATTGCAATTATCGAAGCGCCTTTAAATGAAGAACGTTCACAAGCTGTCATCGCTAAAGCCAAGGAGCTCATTCCTAACAAACCGATCAATTTTTTAATTAACACCCATGCCCATTTTGACCATGCCGGCGGCTTACGGACGTTTGTTGATGAAGGTGCGGCTATTGTGACTCACTCACCCAATCAGGCTTACTATGAAAAAGTATGGGCAACGCCGCACAGCCTAAGTCCTGATCGTTTAGAGAAATCTAAAAAAACGGCTAAGTTCGAGAGCTTTAACGGCAAACATGTGCTTGCTGACAGCAAACATCCAATCGAGGTTCACTCAATCGCCGGCAATGGCCATAACGATGCGTTTGTACTCGTGTATCTGCCTAACGAAAAGATTCTTATTGAAGCCGACGCATTCACGCCTACCGCTGCGAATGCGCCAATACCAACTGCGCTGAACCCGTACGCGGTTAATCTTTATGAAAATATTCAGAAACTGAATCTGAATGTCGACAAAATTGCCGCCTTACACGGCCCGCGCGTCGCCACATTGGCTGATCTACGTGCGGTTGCCGGCATTCAACAAGCCGCTAAATAACAGCAAAATTTAGTTCAGGATAAAAGCGCAATGCTTTTGTCCTGAATCCCCTGCTCTATCCCTTCAATCTTGCAACTTGCCAAAATTGCCGATATAACCTTTTTCATTTACAAACTGGTAACCGGTTAATTCATGCAAAAACCATTGGTTTATAAAGGCCGTGGCAGCGTCAGCAATGCGACAGGTCGCTTCGAAAAACAACACAACGAAGCCGCCGATGACGGCTGGGGCAGTCTGGATGCAGAGCTAGCGTCGCTCAAAACAGAAGTCATTATCGACAGCAGTCGATCGTTGATTAACTACAATGATTCCCCGGATCTGCCATTCGATCGCTCCATCAACCCTTATCGCGGCTGTGAACACGGCTGCATCTATTGTTTTGCCCGGCCAACGCATGCGTACTTGGGCTTTTCACCCGGGCTGGATTTCGAAAGCCGCATCCTGATTAAACCCGATGTCGCCCGCCTGCTTAGAGAGGAACTGAGCAAAAAAAATTATCGCTGTGCGCCCTTGGCCTTGGGTACCAATACCGATCCCTATCAACCACTGGAACGTCAACATCGGCTGATGCGGCAGATATTGGAAGTGCTGGCTGAAACCCGCCATCCAGTCAGCATCATCACCAAGTCGTCATTGATCGAACGTGATCTTGATTTATTAAGCGCTATGGCTGAGCAAGGCTTAGTCTCCGTCTATCTGTCCATCACCACGCTGGACCGGACTATGGCCAGAACACTGGAACCGCGCGCGGCGGCACCGCAACGACGACTGGAAACCATCGCTAAATTGCACGCAGCCGGTATTCCGGTTGGCGTGATGGTGGCGCCCGTCATTCCGGCGTTGAACGATCACGAAATGGAACATATCGTCAAAGCCGCCCATAGCGCAGGAGCGGCCAGCGCCGAATACATCCTGCTGCGTTTACCGTTGGAAGTTGCGGACTTGTTCGAAGAATGGCTGCAACACAACTACCCGCTTAAGGCAGATCATGTATTGAACCTAATTCGGCAAAGCCGCGGCGGTAAATCTTATGATCCAGCATTTCACCAACGAATGTCCGGCACCGGAAGCTATGCCGATCTGATCAGTCAGCGCTTTCGATTAATATCTAAACGCCTGCGAATGAATCAGGCGTTACCCTCGCTACGTACAGATTTATTCAGAAAACCGCACTTAGGTGGGCAAATGAGTTTTGATTTTTTTGATTCAAAGTTGGAGACGGGGCGTATTGGCTGGGGAATAACAACTTGCTGCAGAACTATCGGGTAAGTTGTTATTAGCGTTAGCTAACCCAGCATTACAAGAGTTTGTAATGCTGGGTTAAAATTTAGACTATTAATTAACTGGCAACCACACCAGTTCACCCGCCAGCATATCCGGCACCAGGATAAACTTGCCGTCACTACTTAAACCGATGTCTGCCGCGGATTTGAAGCCATTTTTAAGCAGTTTGACCTCACCCTTCTTGCTGACGGAAAAAACGCTGCCATTCTTCCAATCACTGGCATAAAGCACGCCTTTGGCACCGCGAACAACACCGTCGCCGCCACCAAAGCCTTCCGCGACCTTTTCCAGTTTACCGGTTTTGATCTCGATGCGATAAAGAGTGCCGGACACCAAATCCAGTTCCAGCAACGAACCCTTGCCATCAGTCAGCAAGCCGTTAGGACTTTGTATCTGTGCGTCCTTTTCGCTGTTGGTGATCAACGCGACCTTACCGTTTTTATCGATACGGTAGACCGCACCACCCTTGCCTTTGGTATCGCCGCTGTCGGAAACGTAAATATTACCTTGCGAGTCAGCTTCAAGATCGTTCAGGAATTGCGGAGCGATAGGAAAGGCTTCAGCAGCGGCAAACACAGTCCACTTGCCATCCTTATCCACCATGAGCACGCGTTTTTTATCGGTAACAAAAATATGCTTGCCGGATACAGCCAAGCCTTTGGGGTCATCCAGACCGCTAACAAAATCCTGAGCCTTGCCGTCCTTATCGATAACGGTAATCTTGCCGTCACCATCCTTGTCGAATTCGCCGATCTCGGAAACATAGACCCGGCCATCCGGACCGGTCAGCGCAGATTCCGGGTTTTTAGACCAGTAACGGTAGCAGGGGTTTCCGCATAAGCCGATGACATACAGGCAATGACCGCAGCCATCAATATCGCGTGTTTCAACATAAAATCTCCTTAAAGTTTGGAATGGTTCTGGTCAACGATATGACACCTGGGTTTATGCTTCGACGCAATAGGTATTTGCCGTGGCGCGTCACAGCATCGGCAAGATATTAATGCACAATGCCTCGGCGAGGTTGAATAATTACTGCAAAGACAAGCAAATGTAGATTGCGGTTAACGATAGCTAACCAAATACTTTCAGACGAATCGGTAAATGTTGAGTTACAAAGGGCATGTAACCCAACGCAATTGCTTTACTTAAGAGGCTTAACTCCACCCCGCCGACCAAACCCAAACGCAATACGGTATACGTCGGGCATTTGAATACGTCGATCAGCTAGTAGTTGTATTACTCCCAAATCAGCTAGGTCTTGCAATATACCCTTCTCACCATCTTCAATATGCGGTGGAGGTAGTCTTACTTCATTTTCCTCGCATGCTGTTTGTAACTTGCTAATAGTCTTGTCGTTTTTCCAAAGTTGAATTATCTCTTTAGGTTCGCATGGCACCGTGATTTTGCTGCGTAGCGGCTGCATAAGCGTTTCAACCCAAGGATAGTCTTCTCGGGTAATTTCATCGACTCGAATTCTGGATGCTTCTTGAACACCCGCTTGAATGGCTCGGTAGTGCAAAGCCCATGGCCAAGTATCTGTGTGTGGCTGGTCATTTTCAACTGCATAACGTAATGCAGCTGCAAAACTACGGGGACTTACTTGATCCCGACCATCGATTAGATGATTCGGTAGCCACGTATAGGGCGCTCCACGCTTCGGGCCGCTTCCCATCCAGTAGCCCGTAATGGCATGAAATATCTCACGCTGCAAGTCTTCATCGGTACGCATGTTTTGGGGTATTTGCCATGCTTGAGTATTTTCGTCTTGTTTCCAGGTTTGATAGAAAAGTCTTTCACACTGAAATCGAAACATCTCTCCCTGAGCATCGGCATTTCCCAGGCATTGAAAAAGTAATGCATAAAGATCAACACGGCGCCAAACTAGAGGTACTTTTTTTGCTAACAATTTGGAGGAGTCAGGGAAAGCCAATATTCCGCGGTCTTCAAGCATATCCGTGCGCACAAACAGCTTTAATCGGATTGCGCGGCGGGCGCGCATATCCAAAGCAAGTTGGAACAGTGAACGCGCAAGCGGGCGAATAGATGGCCAATCGTTGCCCAAGCGGTCAAGGGCATCGAACAGAATCAAGTGGGTTTTGTTTTGTTGAGCTAATTGAAAGTCAACATCATCCAGTAAATTATCGAAATCCTCAGGGTTTTCCTTCACCCAATTTACCATTGCCGTCCATTTTCCGGGGGTGTTCGGAAAAGGCTCAGGAAAACCTGCGTGAACAGCGATAACTGCTTGCCAAATATGACGAGGATCGTGCTCTTTAACCAGACTGGCTAATGTATCTTTACCTGGTGCAGCTTTAGGCCCCAGGCCGACACCGAAGCCTTGGGAAACAATCAAATTACGGGTTATTCTCGTTTCAGGAAATACCGAGGCTAAGTAATCGCGATGCTGCCCGGAATTAAGTACTGCCCACCAATGGCTTTTACCTGCCCCCCGTATCCCTTCCACAATCGTATTTTCAGGATCGAGTGCGCGAGCATGGCTGGGCGGCACATAAGTAAACTGCGGATTTCTAGTTGGGTCGGCAGCAGTTTGGTCATTGCTGGGTAAGGCTTCGCGCAATGCTTCTCGCATTTCCAGTTGCGGGAAATGATATTTACTCACGATGTGCGTCCCCAATCAATTGAATGGCTTTATCCATGAAATTGCCGAAACTGGCTTCTATTTCTGCCTCTGAAAAAAGTCCTTGTTGACCAAGCAGCTTGGGATCAAACTCTTGAAAGCGATTATTCCAGTTAATACGAAGCGGATAATGCGGCGCATTTTCGATTTCGATGTCGAAATTGAACAAGTCTTCCTGGAAATCTAAAGCATTTGATGGTTGATCTGCCGGAGAAGGCGGAATTTCTTCATACAGCGTTTCTGAAAACAATTGGTATGACTGCTCCAAAAAGTGTCTGGCACGTTTTGATTGATCGGCCTCGGGAAACAATGCCTGGACGATAGCCAAACGTTCCCTCACATTACGCGCAATTTTAGGAAAAGATTGCCAATGTGAAAACAGCAAACGATAACCCTGCCAGGATTGTTCGGTATCTGTCGCAAATAAGAATGCCGTGGTTGCTAAACCCACGATGCTGACGGCAGCCAGATCATGTAATCCAGCCCTACTGTCGATTAAGACCACATCGGGTTGCTCTGTTTCTTCGAGCTTATCGACTAAGCGGCGGATGCGCTGGGTGAAGGTCTCGGCTTTGCCATTTATAGCTACGTCCCCATAGGCCCGCGACAATTTATCCAGGTAGTTGGTATCGTCAATTCCCATTGCCGCAGCAATGCGAATCTCGCCTTGGGTATATTCGGACAAAGGACTCACTGAAATCATGCTGCGCAGCGCCTCATCGCCTTGGCCCAAAGCATCTTCAATCAGCCAATCGACAACGCCAAAATCAGCCAATCGATTCTGCGGTAACAGCAAACCCGACAAACCAGGAGACTCAAGATCAAGATCAATTAGTAATACTTTTTTACCTGAATTTGCTAATTTGTAGGCCAATATTGCCAATGCTGTTGAACGTCCCACACCTCCCTTTATTCCGAAAAACACAAGTCGTGTTTTTTTTGTTTTATGGGATTCTTCATGCGAGTCCCAATCCTGCCCTGTGACCAGTCGATTCAATATTCGAACCGTTTTATTGCCATTAGGCTGCACCCATTGCAGGATTTCGGGACTGTTAAAAATGCTGTTGGGATCAAAAAAGTCGTCACCACACAGGACGTTTTTTCCTTTGCCGCTGCTATAGGCCCCTAAAGCCGATAAACTTTGATCCAGATCAGTGATTATTTCATCGGCAACACTGCTTCGCGGCATGTCCAATGCAATTCTGATGCGGCCGTGAATGTCGCGTATCACCAGCGGCTCTACATCTGGCGGCAAGGTTTGCGCAGACAAGATGTCGGCTACTTTGGGCAAAACATCGTTGAAAAAAATCTTGTTGCGGCTCATATCAAAACTCCGTCGCTGATGGCCATATCCATCATTTGCATCATCTCTGTCGCCGCTCCCTTCCATGCTGGTAAAGACGGAGGAATTTGATGTTTAGCATAATATCTATGATCAACAGACCAATCCACAAAAGAGCCAATATTGGGGATCAGCGCAAGATACTTTGCTCCACTTCGTCCTGAAGCACTTGCATCAATTTGCGTCATTATTGCTACGAGTTGGTTAATATGTTTGCGAATACTTATCTCACCAGATGGTGGATTTTTGGCTGGCGAACCTTCGGTATCAGTGGGATAGCCATGTGAAATCAACAAAGCTTTAATCCCACATTCCGCACAAAATCCGTATAACTGTCCTGCATTGCTAATGCGGCTATTTTCTTCTAACAATTTAGCATCTTGAAAATGGCGCTTTGCTGAAGCTGGAAAGTCAATTTTGGGCATCAATGCATTCCTTAATTCAATTCTACGATTTTACCTGTTTGTTTAACACGTAGCGAATTGAATCACCACTGATACACTTCATCATGACTCCACACATTCACCAAAATAATCTCCTTGTCGGTGATGATCATTTCCAGGGTTATCCGGTAACTAAGATTGATCGATACCGAATGTAACGCGGCCAATTTGCCTTTTAGCGCATGTAATCGCAGTGATGGATGGTGTGGGTTTTGAGCCAGCAATAACAAAGTCTTGCGGTACTGCTCTTTTAGTTCCGGATGTTGCTTGGCAAATCGTTGGGCGCGTTTTTTATAGCTGTCGGTAAATATTAGCGTGTAGCTCATTCGGCAAAGAGTTCGTCGACATGTTGATCCACGCTATCTTTGCTGAAGCGGCCTGCGGCAACATCCTGTTGCGCCTCATAGAGCGCGGCTTCCAGTTCCATTTCGCGCAGGTAGTGGTAGTGTTCAATCTTCATCACTACAAAAGATTCTTTGCCGCGAACGGTAATAACGGCTTCCGGTTGATCGGCTAGGTTTTCTTCCAAGCAGGCAATGCCTTTGGTTTTTAAATCGTTTGCTGTAATCATTTTAGCCACCCGATAAATAGTGCGATTAAATATACGATTAAGAATGTGATACGTCAATTTGGGATTCGCGTTTTTGTCAAATCTGACTGCATGGAAAGAAAGGCTTCGAGGATTTAAGCCTAGAATCGCTGGGCAATAAAAAACCCGCTAAGTTAAATAACTTGCGGGTTTTTTATGTTTTTGTACTTTTTAAACCATCAAGTGGTACCGAGAAGAGGACTTGAACCTCCACGCCCTTGCGAGCACTAGCACCTGAAGCTAGCGTGTCTACCAATTTCACCACCTCGGCAAAGGTCACTGTAACAGCGAAAGTGAGCGCGCATTTTAACCATCTGGCCTGTGCTTGTCAATTTACAACAGTCGATAACCCAGATAAGTAGCGGGCTTTGCCTGTAAATAAACTTAGCGGCGCGATTTTTTATCCAGTTCTTGCAGATGTTTTAATTTTTCGCCGATTTTAATTTCCAGGCCTCTGGGGACTGGTTGGTAATAGCGGCTGCCTATCAGTTCATCTGGGAAGTAGTTTTCACCGGCGGCGTAGGCTTCGGGTTCGTCATGGGCATAGCGATAGGCTTTGCCGTAATCCAATGATTTCATCAATAGGGTGGGCGCGTTTCTTAAATGTACGGGCACGCCTAAGCTGCCGCTTTGTTTGGCATCGCGCATGGCGGCGTTGTAAGCCATATACACGGCGTTGCTTTTCGGCGCGCAGGCCAGGTAAACAACGGCTTGAGCAAGTGCAAGTTCACCTTCCGGGCTGCCTAGGCGCTCTTGGGTATCCCAGGCGTTCATGCACAGCTGTAAGGCTCTGGGGTCAGCATTGCCGATGTCTTCAGAAGCCATTCTGACGATGCGCCGGGCCAGATAGACAATATCGCAACCGCCGTCCAACATGCGGCATAACCAAT
>JAUYMX010000358.1 GCA_030699345.1 Methylococcaceae bacterium | reverse complement strand
CGTACCGGTATTCGCAGTTTAATGGTGTTATCCGGGGTATCGACTGAGCAAGACTTGGTGGTGTCAGATTTTCAGCCAACTTGGGTGTTGCCCGATATTATCGAAGTCACCAAGGCTTTACGCGGCGAGTCTGTTAACTGGCGTTAATCTGCTGAATTAAGCCGGGCACGATAAGCGCGCATCAGCGCTAAAAACGCCAGAAAATCATAAAAGCCATGAATAATCACCGGTGTCAGTAGATTTCTGTCCCCGGTAATATCCATCGATAGCCCCAGATAAATGCCCACTGTCATTGCAAGTAGGCCGTACATTGGCGTTAGTGCGTGCGCCAAACCAAAAATCAGATTGCTGCCGATTAAGCCTGCGTTTACGCCCCATGCGGATTCTATCCAGGGCTGAATGACGCCGCGAAATAACAACTCTTCCGAAAGCCCGGCAATGCCAGCCAACACCAGTAAGTCCGTCCAGTGATAGCGATGTAAGCCTGGTCCTAAGGTGTCTAGCAGTAATGTGCGGATTTTTATTAATGAATGAACCTGAATTTGTTCCATGGCTAAAAACAGCAAATACAGCGGTACCGTGCCGATTAAGCCGATCGCGATGGCGCTTTCGGAAAAGTGCAGATCCGCAAACGGATTGATGTCGGCTATCCAGCCCAACACTATGGCAACGAAGATCAATGCGCCTTCAAAAATACAGGCTTTTTTATAAAATTGCTCAGGGTCGAATGATTGATTCATTTAGGAATCTCTAAAAATCCCCATGCTTCGACAGCTCAGCATGAACGGATAAGTTTTAATATATTATGGAAACCGTTCGCATTTATGCCCTATGGGTACTGAGCTGTGAGCTTGTCGAACAGTCGAAGTGCAATTTGTTGAGGTTTCCATTAGCGTGATTTCAGTGAGTTAGAGTCAGGTTGCGCAAGTTTGCTAAAATGCCCACCCTATCTCTAATTTGGTGTTTGGTATGTTTTGTTATATCTACAAAAGTCTTAAAAAAGAACAGCTGTATTTGTATATTGACAGTAAAGATGATTTTTCTAAAGTGCCGGAAGCGCTTTTTAACAGCTTCGGTAAGCTGGAGTTTGTGATGGAGCTGGAATTGCACCCGGAACGCAAGCTGGCCAAAGAAGACGTGCTGAAAGTTATCAGCAGTTTGGATGAAAAAGGATTTTTTGTGCAATTGCCGCCAACTAATTTACCGACTCCGGCAACACTGCAATAAATTTGGGCTAAGAGAACAAGGGTGGTTGTGCGCAGCAAGCCACCCGCCAGTCTTATGCCTTAGGTAAAGTTACCCCGGTTTGGCCTTGATATTTACCGCCCCTGTCTTTGTAAGAGGTTTCACAAACTTCATCGCCACCGAAAAACAGCATTTGTGCGACGCCTTCATTAGCGTAAATTTTTGCCGGTAAGGTGGTGGTGTTTGAAAATTCTAAAGTGACGTGCCCTTCCCATTCCGGCTCTAATGGCGTCACGTTAACAATAATGCCGCAACGGGCATAAGTGGATTTGCCCAGACAGATTGTCAGCACATCGCGCGGAATACGAAAGTATTCAACCGTTCTGGCCAACGCAAACGAGTTGGGTGGGATGATGCAAATATCGGATTTAACATCGACAAAGCTGTTGGAATCGAAGTCTTTGGGATCAACAATTGCCGAATTGATGTTGGTGAAAAT
>JAUYMX010000165.1 GCA_030699345.1 Methylococcaceae bacterium | reverse complement strand
GCATGCGCTTCACGTTGTTCAAAAAAACGGACGCCGATGCCTAAGCCTCGATAGTCTTTATTGAGCACTGATTCGCTGCAATAAAACACATCATCCAGGTTATAGCCGTGTTCAAGAAATGGCTTTTTAAGCTCGTCGGTTTCAAATTTCATCGGCAGCGCGGTGGAGGCGCCCACCACTTTATCTCCATCTAGCGCTAACACGATAACGCTGTCAGGATTGTTGACATAAGTCTGCAGGTATTTTTTCTCGTATTCATAATCGCCGTCATATAAATAAGGAAAATCCCGAAATACCTCAATTCTGAGTCGGGCAAGTTCCGGAATAAATTTCTCCAGCGCCGCACCGCTCCATCTTTCAATACGAATATCTTTAGTCATAGTCAATATGCCGACAAAAAAGGCGCATTTTAGACGAAGTCGGGAGGTGGATGTGATTTTTCCAGAAGTCCTGATAAAACAACGAATTGGCTAACTTCTCGATGCGGACAGAAACTGTATTTTAATTAAACTGTGTTATTTAACGTATTTTTGCTGGGCCATATCGCCTATTTTTTTCTATAAAACCAACCCGGCGGAGAATAATTTGAAGCAGGGTAATTTATATATAATGCAGCGACTCAGGCAAATCGCTACCTCAGCTCGAGGGTGGGTAGAAATATTGCCGATAAATAAAATGATGGCATGCTAGCTGCTTGTTTTTAAAGTGACTTGGTCCGATGGCTCGTCCATTTTTAGTCAATAAACGCGCAACTCTTTTTTAATTACGGGGATAACTATGAAAAAGTCTTTAATTTTATCGGCCGCTTTGCTGGGGCTAACTGCTGCAAATGCTTATGCACATGAAGTCGTAACACCCGTCGGTGGTGATCCATTTACAATTCATGAGCCCGCAATCACCTGGAGTAATGGTGATCATGGTGTCGGCACTGCGACAGGCACAATTACGAATTTCGGAACATTTGATGAAGGCGGCAATCTTCTTAGCTGGGAAGCCAATGTAGCTGCATATCATTTTGATGTCAGTACCGCAGGTTCCCTGGATATTTTTACTAATGACAGAGACGTTCCAGGTTCGGAAACTGACTTATGGGTTTTTAAAAAGGATGACGTAGGTACGGATTGGACTCTGGTTGCCGGTAATCAACAAGGGCAGCGAGTAGATGATAATACGGCCGATAATATTTTTGGTGTACACATCACAGGCTATACGGGGCCAAATAATAAGGGCATTTCCGATGCCGGAGTAAGACAGAATTTTGATATTGGCTCTTACGTAGCTTTTTTAACCAATGATCTTGCATTTCCTACAGGCGGTTCATCTGCCAATCTTCCTACTTCGGGTAATAAATTATCCAATGGCATTGCTTGGATTGATCATGAAATCTTTCAATCAATCCCTTGGACACACGATATAACTATTAAGGCGACTGCCGGTTCACTGGCTGTTGTTGGTGCCCCTTCTGAAGTGCCTGTACCTGCCGCCGTGTGGTTGATGGGATCAGCGCTTGCCGGCTTGGGTGTGGTTGGTCGCAAAAAAAGACCAGCGATAGCGGCTTAACTTGAGTCAGAGCCGCCTGAGTGCTTGTAGCCGAGCGGCTCAAGCTCAATCCAGTTTGTGATACTTGCTGAAATGTTGGTACTTTCGCTATGTCTAACTCCAAAATTTGTTTAATAGGTGTTTTGTTAAGTCATTGGCCCATTGCGCAAAGTGCAGAGATTGAGCAGTTGGTGGTAAACGCCAATCCATCGGTTAATACCGCACTTCAGGTAGAGGCAAAACAGGTGGATTTGGGTAAGCTGCTGGATAAAATTGCCTTAAAAACCGGCATAAAGCTGCATTACTCGGTATTGCCGCAAGTACCTGTTACTGCGACCTGTGTGGGGGCAACTGCCAAGCAGGTTCTGGAGTGCTTATTAGGAGCTAATGTTGATATGGCATTTCGCTACCCGGAAAATAAGGCGGTAGCGGCAGGACAGCAGGTAAATCCGGAAGAAGTCTGGATACTTGGTTCATCGTTACATGGCCCAGATAACGCTGGAAACGGTTGCGCATCGAGTAGTGCAGCAGTAAGCAGTAAGCTGGCCGGTGAAAATGCCAGTACCGATAATGTCAGCCCTACTCAGCAGTTGTTACGTCAAGCCAATGCTAAAAGTGTTAATGAACGGGCTGATGCCATCGCTAATCTGGCGGTGGATGAAGGTTCTGAAAATGATGCAAGCGTGCGCACAGCCTTAGAAAAAGCCTTATCAGATAAAAATGCGCAAGTTAGGGCTCAAGCAATAAATGCCTTAGCTTTTAGAGAAGGGGAGGCCGCAGTAAGCGGGCAATTGCAACAAGCCCTGCAGGACAGTGATGCGGGGGTTCGCATGATGGCAGTCGATAATATCGAGTCTGATACAGCATTGTTACAGCAGGCATTGCAAGACAAAGA
>JAUYMX010000348.1 GCA_030699345.1 Methylococcaceae bacterium | reverse complement strand
GATTTTCGATAAATCCAAAATATCATTGATGATAGACAGCAGATGTTGGGCTGCGGCTTCTATTTTATTCAGGCGGTCACCTTGCTCGGCAGTATGAATACCCTGCCGCATGAGATAAGTCAGGCCAATGATGGCATTCATCGGCGTGCGAATTTCATGACTCATATTGGCCAGAAAAGCGCTTTTGGCCTGATTAGCCGTATCCGCCAGAGTGCGCGCTGCCACCAAATCTTTGGTACGCGTCGCGACCAATTCTTCAAGGTGATGACGATAGTGATCCAGCTCTTCGCCGATATGTTTTTTCTCGGTTATATCTTCCTTCACGGCCACATAATGGGTAATAGCACCATCAGCCTGGCGAATGGGTGTTATCACCGCAAATTCCACATATTCACTGCCATCCTTGCGCTTATTAATAAACTCACCTTGCCAGGTTTTACCTTGGCTTACGGTATCCCATAGAGCAACATAGGTTTGGGCTGGCGTTTTGCCGGTGTGCAACATACGCGGGTTTTGGCCAATGACTTCTTCACGTGTAAAACCAGTGCAGCTTACAAATGCTTCGTTAACATATTCAATCTCCGCATTCAGATTGGTGATGACGATACTGCCGGGACTCTGTTCTACGGCTTGGGCAAGTTTGCTTAATTCCTGTTCATTGCGTTTACGCTCACTGATGTCCAAATTAATCCCGGTAAGGCGCACTGGATTGCCCGCCGCATCATATTGAGCATGTCCTTTACTGATCAACCAGCGCGTTTCGCCGGAATCCATGATCATGCGGAATTCCACCTCAAACGGTTCGCCGTGGATAATCTTGCTCTCCCATTGCGCATCAATAAGCGCTAAATCATCCGGATGTACGCGAATCCGCCAATCATCGTTGTTCTTAAAACTCCCGGCAGCGACACCGTAAAGTCGCTCGCACTCAGGCGACCAGTAGCTTTGATTATTAACAATATCCCAATCCCAAATGCCGACATGTGCGCCCTCTTGCGCTATCAACAGCCGCTGCTCGCTTTGGCGTAATGCGGTATTAGCTGCCTCAATTTGGGCCTTGGCAGCTAAAGAATCTTCCATCAAATTAAGTGCCGCAAGCCTAGCTTGATGCTGAGTTTCCAACGCTGCGGCTTGATTTTCCAACAACGCCAACTCAGCCGATTTACGCTTGGTAATATCTTGTAACGTGCCATTTAGCTGAATAACAGAACCGTCTTCAGCAAAGCTGGGGTTACCCCGAGCAATTACCCATCGAGCATCGCCCTCTGCGTTTACTAATTCGGCATCGCACTCGTAGGGAACGCCATCCTTAAAACACTGCTCAAACTTAACGGCTAACAAGCTCCAGCTTGCCGGTGTGAAATATTGCTGAACGTCAGGATAACCAACGGCAGGTAACGACGAGTCGCACCCGAAGATGCGATAAATTTCTTCTGACCAAATGGTTGTATTGGTGTTGACATCCCATTGCCAGCTACCGATACCGGCCAGTCGTTGCGCCTCCTTCAGTGCTAATTGACTGTCAACGAGTGCCGCTTCGGCCAGCTTGCGAGCGTGAATATCCTCAACCACGGAAATAAAATAATCTGGCGTCAAATCCGGCTTTCGTACCAACGCCACGGTCAGGTTAACCCAAATTAAATGACCGTCTTTATGTTGATAGCGTTTTTCCAAGCTATAAGAGCGGATTTCGCCAGCCAGTATCCGCTGTACTTGCGCTAGATCAGTCGGCAGATCTTCAGGGTAAGTAAGGTGCTGAAAATTTTCGCTTTGTAGTTCCGCCTCGCTGTAACCCACGATGTCGGTCAATTTACGGTTAACTTGCAACCATCGACCATCCAACGCCACTTGCGCAATACCTACGGCCGCTTGCTCGAAAATAGCCGCAAACGTGCTATTGGCCTGACTAACTTGGTCATTAGCAACATGCATTTGCGCCAATGCGGCTTGGGTCTGCTGTAGCTGGCGATTAAATCGTTCTTGGGCGTCGCCAATTAAATAGCCCATTCCCAGAAATAAGCCAAACGAATATAGATATAACGGCTGGTCAATCGCCCAGCTCAGTTGCGGCGAGATAAAGAAAAACCACACCAGGCAGATACTTAACAGGCTACTGATCAGCGCATTTTTCAGGCCACCGTAACGCGCACTAAAAAACACTGCGGGGAAAAATAAAAACCAAATAAATGGTGTAAGCCAAGACCACAGTAGCCACTGCAACACCAAGGCCAAAATGGGTAACACAAAAGCAACGATTAACGCTCGATTCATTGACTGTCGTCCGCTTTGTCATGGACTAATGGCGCATCAATAAAATCCAATGGATAGGGCGGCGCGTGTCCAAGTTGACCTGATAGTTTATTAACCCGTTTTTTTAATTCAATCATCTCCAGCTCTCGCCCAACCATGGCGCGATTGAAGCGTTCCAATTCTTCGTTACGTTGGGCGATTTCTTCACTTTGTTGCCGTAATAATTGCTCAGCAACTTTAGCCTTGGTAATGTCGATATTGACACCAAACACTCTGATAGCTTTACCTGTGTCATTGTAAATCGCGCCGCCTTTACAACTTACCCACCGAGTAATACCAGAAGGCAGCTGTACCCGGAAATCGAAATCAAAGGCTTGATGAGCATTGACCGCTTCGTCTCGAAGACGTTCAACTTCTGCTAAATCATTCGGATACACTCGATCGCTAAAAGCTGAATAAGTGCCCGGAAACGAACCTTTAGGGTAACCGTAGATTTCCTCCAATTCCGCTGTCCAAGTTACCGCCCCGCTACTAAGATCCCAATCCCATATCCCTACATGTGCGCTGCTTTGTGCCAATCGCAAGCGTTCTTCACCCTCTCGCAAGGACTGCTCCACTTGTTTTAGAGCAGTAATATCGCGGGAGATGCCGAATATTCCTATTACCTGGCCCTGCTTATTCCGTAGCGGCCCTTTTGTAGCCAGAAAAGTGCGTGTTCCTTTTGTGGTATACAGCGCCTCTTCTTGATAAAAAATCTCTTTATTAGCAATGATTTGCCGACCTATGGCCATTAATTTTTCAGCTTGTTCCGGGGGGAAAATCGCCCGATCATCCTGCCCTAACACCGCTTCGACCGGCTTACCTACGAAGCGACTAGCGGCAGGGTTAAAAAGGGTATAGCGCCCCTCCAAATCCTTAGCAAAAATAGCGTCATCCGAACTATCGGCAATGGCGCCAAGTAGACTTAATGCGTCTAGACGCTCTTCTTGAACTTGCCGCACTGCCTTTACCACGGCAAGTTGTTGGCCTTGGCGCAACAAGTAAAACCCGGCAATACTCACAAACAGGGTGACTAACCCGGCAAAACTTATCCAAGCAGTATCATCTGCGACTTCGCGATATAAATCAGCTTGATCAATCTTCGCCATCAGCAACCAGTCGGTACCCTCGATAGTACGTGCTACACCAATAGAAGGGATACCTCGATAATCGACACCTTCGATAGCGCCATTGGTTATGGCATCACTGCGCAGTGCTTGCGCTGCCAAGAGTTTATTAGTGGCTATCGGCAGTGTTAGATTGGCTGTGGATGCTTGGCGGTAGCGCAAATCGTTAAGGTAAAGCACTTGATCGCCATCACGACGAAACAATAAGGTTTCGCCACTAGTGCTAGGTAGCGGCCAAGCCTGCAGCTTAGGCAACAGCCAATCCGCCAAATTAGCATGTAAAACAATGATGGGTGCAGGGCCAGGTAATGCTGTCAGCGGTACAATAAAATCCAGCCACATTTGACCGGCTGCATCACGAGTCGGGCCGATGCGCTGAGCGTTATGGCCTACAAGCGCTTTAGCAACTATAGGAAAAAAATCTGGACTTAGGACCGGTGGCGCCTTGCTGGATCCCCATAATCGATTGCCTTGAGCATCGAATAAACTAACAGCGGCAAAACCATAGGTAGTGGCGAATTGTTCCAGTCGCTTTTGTAATTGTTGGCCGCTTTGCAGATCACCTGCCTCTTGCCAGCGCTGGAAGTGCTCGGCAAAAAAACTACTGGTTTGGACAAAATCAACATTGCGCTGCCTCTCCTTGAGCCAATCAATAACTTCTATGGCCTTTAAATCGGCAATGGCTTTCAGTTTAGCGATCTCTGTTTGTTTTTGATGCTCGCGGGTATTGATAACACTGGTAGCGGTGAACAGGCAGATGATTATTACCAAAGATAAGAACGGTATCCTAAACCAGTGAGAGGCTTTAGGAACGTCTAAAGATGCATCACCGCTGCCGACCCAGCGAAGCATTGTTCCGTACAGCAGCATTGAGGTTATGCAAACAAATAACCAACCCTTAAACATGCTAATCCAAACAAGCTGCTCGGGATCAGTAACAATCATTTGCATTAATTGATCAGACAGCAATATCCACAATCCAGCGAATACCGCATACACCAAAACCACGGAAACAATACCGCTATGACTTGCTAATTTTGGCTTTGATGGTTGGTTGTTGGGCATATTGTCTGAAGGTTAACCTTTATCAAATCGATAATCTGTGGATAGGTAGAGCATGGGGATGGGTTTCGCTGCACTCTCGGCAACTGCGCCATGCGTCGCCTAATGCGCCTGCTGTTGGTGCGCTATCTCCTGCATGCCCGATAAAGCGGGGCAGGCTCTCCATGCAGCCATAACCATCCTATAATCTCACTGCCATTAAGTTAACATGTAGGTGCGAATTTATTCGCAAAACTGGCTAATCATTGCTTGGCAATGTGCGAATAAATTCGCACCTACAAGTGGGCACCTCGAAAAACTCGACATCATGGGATAATACTCCCCAGTCCCATTTTAGTTTCTAAGCACCCACCGCCATGATCAAAGAAAGCCTATTTGCTGCCGAAGAACGTGAAGCCAAGCTCAACAAGTTAGGCGATACC
>JAUYMX010000337.1 GCA_030699345.1 Methylococcaceae bacterium | reverse complement strand
TGGTCGACGTGATGTTGGTGTTGGTAATCATCTTATTAGTAACCGCACCGTTATTAACGCAGTCCGTGCATGTCACCTTGCCCAAAACCGTTGAAACCACTGCCGATGTCAAAGAGCAACCACTGCAACTGGGCATTGATGCGCAAGGCATTATTACGCTTAACAAATTGCCGATTGCCGATCTTGCGGCATTAGAAATCGCGTTAACTGCCGAAAAAACCCAAAACCCGGAAATTGGCTTGCACTTATACGCAGACCAATCGGTGATCTATTCCAAATTAGCAGAGGTAATGGCAGTCGTTCAGCATGCCGGTATTACCAAAATAGCCTTTGTGACGGTGGAGCAGTAGGTTGGCGGTATCCTTGCCATTTTACCCATGAGGATGGCAGCACCTCTCAATGATTAAGAAATCTCTAATCAAATCCTTCAACAGAGCTCTCCTTTACTTAATCGAAATGCTCAGAATAAAAATTGAAGTGTTGATTTCGTTCGTGGTGAGCTCGTCGAACCATAAACGAAATCAACTCCTTTCAAAGTGTGAACAGAATAATTCGGCTCATTTCGTTAATCCGTTCATGCTTCGACAGGCTCAGCACGAACGGCTTAACTTATTGCCAGTAAAGCAATGCAAAGAAATCAGTTTGTTTAAAACCCCGCGCTTAGTAGCTTGTCTGATGATGCTTATTGCCTCCGCCTGCACCACCGCCCCGGAACGCAATGCTGTCGACACTTATGGCGTGGTGCCAAGTCAATGGTCGATTGCCGACTCTGCAACTCATCGGATTGAGGCTGAGTGGCTACACGTCTTTGCTGATCCCGCATTAACAACATTAGTAACCCACGCCTTATCGAATAACTTCCAGCTAAAAGCTGCGGCTGCGCGAGTAGATGCCGCGCGCGAACAAGCGGTCATTGCCGGTGCCGCGCGGTGGCCGCAACTGGCGTTTACGCCGGGTTATCAACGTGTAGACACTGGTGCTAAAGGCAACGAATACGGCGCTTTTGAGGCCTTATTTTCGCTGAGTTGGGAGATTGATGTCTGGGGACGCATCAAGGCCTCACAACAAGCTGAACAGCAAGATGCCGACGCCATCGCTGCGGATTATCACGCGGCTCGGTTATCGCTAGCGGCGCGCACCGCGCAAAGTTATTTTGCCTTGATCGAAGCCAGACTTCAGGCGGACGTCGCAGAACAATCAATCAAAGACCGCCGCACCATTGCCGATCTGGTGCGCGGACGCTTTAGCCGTGGTTTAACGCGCGGCTTGGATTTGCGTTTAGCACTGACCGACCTGGCCAATGCCGAAGCGCAACTGGCTGACGCGCGCAATCAAGTGCAACTTATTAGTCGTCGTTTAGACGTGTTGCTTGGGCGTTATCCATCGGTGGCAAATGACGCCAATCCGATTGCGAAGACCTTACCTCAGCCACCCGCCACGTTATCTGCCGGTTTGCCATCCGAATTGTTACAACGTCGACCGGATTTGACCGCCGCTTTTTCAAGACTGCAAGCCATGGATTTGCGAGTGGAAAGCGCCCAAAAAGCCTTATTGCCAAGAATAACTTTAACGGCCAGCGGCGGCACCAGCAGTCCGGCGTTGACCGATCTGGTCGATCCACGCGCGGTGGCCTGGAATTTAGCCATGGGTTTAATGCAGCCAATCTTCACCGGCGGCCGTCTGAAAGGTGAAATACGCTTGAACGAGGCGCTGACGCAAGAAGCCCTTAATCAATATCAAAGCACGGCATTGAATGCTTTTCGTGAAGTTGAACAAGCGTTGGCGGCCGAACAATGGCTACGAGCGCAAGAACAGGCACTCCAGGAGGCAGTAGTGCAAACCGAGGCCAGTCGTAAGCTGGCGGTAACATCCTATCAGCAAGGCTTGATTGAAATCCTCACGCTGCTGGACAGTTATCGCAGCACCCTGAATGCGCAAAGCGCGCATCTGATCGTGCAGCGGCAACTACTTACTAATCGAATTGATCTTTATCTGGCCCTGGGTGGCGGTGTTTGATGATGACAGAAAACCGACTAAAAATTGGCTCAGCGCTGCTCCTGCTGTTACTCGGCATCGGTGGTGCGGGGGCTATCATCGCATTGCGCCCGCAAGTCGTCACACAAACACCCAAGGCAGATGTGCCCGAGGTGTCGGTCATTCAAGTTGAGCCGCAATCCATCACGTTGAGTGTCCATTCCCAAGGCATTGTTACACCGCGTAACGAAATCGATTTGGTCCCGGAAGTGGCCGGTAAAGTGATTTACCTGCATGCTGATTTTGTCGCCGGTGGGTTTTTTAAGCGTGACGAGCTGTTAGTGACCATCGATCCGCGTGATTATGATGTTGCCATTGCCGAAGTACAGGCACAAATCGCCGAGGCCAAACGCTTTGTGGCGATGGAAGAAGCCCAAGCCGATCAAGCCCATAATGAATGGCAAGCCTTAGGCGATGGCGAGCCTTCCGCGCTGGCTATGCGTGAGCCGCAATTAGCCGAAGCGCGAGCCAAACTTAAGTCTGCCGAAGCCAACCTGGCACTTGCCAACGTCAAACGCAGTCGCTGTGAACTGCGCGCGCCGTTTACCGGGCGCCTGCAAAGTAAAACTATCGGCCTGGGGCAGTTTATTCAACCGGGGGACAAAATCGCGCGGATTTTTTCTACTGATGTTGCCGAAATCAGGCTGCCGCTCAGTACCGCTCAGCTGAGTTTTTTGGATTTGCCGTTAGGCACTGCCTATAAAGGCCCGTCTGTCAGCCTGTCCGCACAATTCGCCGGTACATTGCACACTTGGCAAGGTCGAATTGTACGCACCGAAGGTTCGTTAGATGAAAGCACCGGCGTGCTCTATGCGGTGGTCGAAGTGCAGGAGCCGTACCAGCAAAAAAACAACCGTCCGCCGCTGCTTGCCAATTTATTTGTGCAGGCAGACATTGCCGGTAAAGCCGTCGACAACATCTTTGCGCTGCCGCTGTCGGCAATAAATGCATCACAAGAAGTGCTGCTGGTAGATAACCAACAAAAGCTGCACATTCGCCGCGTAGAGGTGCTGCGCAATGAGGATGACAGAATTTTGGTCAAAGCCGGACTTAATGCCGGGGACCAACTGGTCACGTCAGGCGTTGATGTGCCGGTGGAGGGCATGACAGTCAAAATCGCTGCCGATAAAACCGGTGCAAACTCGCCAACTGCAGCGCAATGAATTCCCCACAAAGTTATCAGCCTAAAGGCCTGCTCGCCTGGTTTGCCTCCAATCCGGTAGCCGCCAATTTATTAATGTTGCTGATTATGATTGGCGGTGTGGTCGGATATAAGCTCATCGATAAAGAAGTTTTTCCCCGGTTTAATCCGCATCAAATTAACATCGTTGCTCAATACCCGGGGGCTGGGCCGTTGGAAATTGAGTCATCGGTGTGCATTCCCATTGAAGAAGCTATTACCAATGTCCCCGGCATTAAGCGCTTGGTTGCCGAAATTGCCCAAAGCGTATGTACGCTTAAAGTGTTCGTATTGCCCGATTATGACCCTGAACAAGTGCTCAACACCTTACAAGGGCGCGTGCAAAGCATTCCGCGTCTGCCTAAAAACCTGGAAAAAATTGAAGTCATTCAAGCTCTGCAAGACAACGATGACGGCGTTATTTGGGTGGCGTTACACGGCCCAACTGATGCCTTGTCGCTGCAACGTTATGGCGAACATATTCGTGCCGATCTGGAACGCATTCCCGGTATTTCCCTGGTGCGTAACTATTATGAAACCCCTTATGAAATCTCGATTGAGGTCTCCGCCGCCAAACTCCAGCAATATCAGCTGTCTTTGCATGATGTCACCGAAGCCATGCAGCGCGCGTCGCTGGATCAATCCAATGGCTTGGTGAAAACCCCGGCCGGTGAATTACAACTGCGCGTCAAAGCCAGAGCGCAGGATGCCACCAGCATCGGCAATTTGATCTTGCGCACTGCCGCGGACGGCAAGCGCTTGCACCTGAATGATGTTGCCGTCATTAAAGACGGCTTGGAAGAGCGCTTGTCAGAATGGCATTACAACGGCCAACCAACCCAAGGCTGGGAAATCCACACCAACCACAGTGCGGTTGAAGTGGCGCGCCGGGTCAAAGAATATGTTGTCGAACAACAATTGCATCTGCCCCAAGGTCTGGAAATCACCACTTGGTGGGATGACTCCCAGGCTTATGAAGAACGGGTACGCACACTGGTTGAAGACGGCCTCGGCGGCTTTGTGCTGGTGTGCTTGGTCTTGACTTTATTTTTGCGGCTGCGCGTGGCGATTTGGGCAGGCGTTGGGATTTTTACTTCCGTGCTCGGCGCGTTTTTTCTGATGCCGGCACTGGATCTTTCCCTGAACATGATGTCGCTGTTCGGCTTTCTACTAGCGATGGGCATTCTGGTGGACGATGCCATCATCATCGGCGAAAGCGTCTATGCGCATCAACAAGAAGGTGAAATACAAGATGCTGAGTCCAGTCTTGCCGCTGCCATTCGTGGCGTGCAGGCGGTAGCTTTACCTGTGATTTTGTCGGTATTGGTCGCACTGGTCGCCTTTTTGCCGGGGCTGTTTTTACCCGGTTGGGCCGGGCAGATGATGAAGCCTATTTGCCTGGTGATGATTTTGACGCTGGTGTTTTCGCTGATTGAAGCCTTGCTGATTTTACCGTCGCATCTTGCTGCGCCTAGCAATCACACCAACGTAGGGTGGGCAGGTTTTTTTGCCCACCGTTTTTGGTATAAAAATAAAAAGGTGGGCAAAATAGCATTGCCCACCCTACATCTTTCCAAGTTAGATCGCATACGCAGCAGTCTGAATCAAAGCCTAGAAAACTTTGTCGCCCGCTTTTACCGCCCCTTTCTGCAACGCGCCTTGGACTGGCGTTACCTGACGCTTGCCGGGTTTGCCGTGATGATATTGTTGAGTGCCGCCTGGGTAAGTAGCGGACGGATTCGCCTGTCAGTCCAGGCCGATGTAGTGAAAGACAGTTTTTTGGTTTACTTAAAAACCCCGCAAGACATGCCTTACAGCCAAGCCCGCAACCGAGCAAAGCAAGTCGAACAGGCGTTTTTCTCATTGCGAGATGAACTGGATGGCGTTGGCGACCAATCTGCCAACGCCAAAACGCCCAGCGTTGTGGTCGGGCTAGAGACCATCGTCTGGGAGCATGGCGCAGGCTTTTGGACGGAATTTACCTCCGCAGGCCGACAACGAATAGTGGTTGAAGATTTCATCAAGCAATGGCGCAAACGCATCGGCGATCTGGGGCGCACTCAGATTGACTTTATCTATAAAGAAGGCGATGTGGCCTACGATCTTGAATTTGATCTGGGCGCCACGGATCCCGCGCTGTTACCTCAAGCCGCCGCATCGCTTAAACGTTCACTAGCCACTTACCCCGGTGTTTATGATGTCATCGACTCCAGTGAAGTGGGGCAACCGGAAGTCCGTTTAAACTTAAAACCGGAAGCAGAACGCTTAGGAATACGACTTGAAGAATTATCCGAGCAAGTGCGCCAAGGCTATTTTGGCGACGAAGTGGAGCGCCTGCAACGTGGCCGCAATGAAGTCAAAATCATGGTGCGTTCTCCGCGCGAAGAGCGGCAATCGCTGGATAATTTGACCGCCATGCCGATTATGCTCCCCAACGGTCAACAAGCTCCGCTGGGAACCCTGGCCGAAGTCAGTTTGGTACCGGGGGTCGACAAAGTCATCCGACAAGACCGCCGTCGGGTTTTAAAAGTACAGGCGCGAGTTGATCCACAAAAGTCCGATGTCAACGCGATTTATTCCGGGCTGGAAGCTACCGAATTAGCGAGTTTGCGGCAACAGCATCCGGGCCTGAGTATCGACATTGGCCAGGACCGCCAAGATCAGCAAGCGATGACTGAGGCGCTAAAGCAATACACCCTAATCGCCTTATTGGTGATTTATGTGATGATCGCCGTGCCGTTTCGCTCGTACCTAAAACCGTTTATTTTTCTATTGGCTGCACCGGTCGCATGGTGCGGCGCGGTGATCGCCCACTCCATTGCTGGCCTGCCCTTGTCGATGGAATCATTAGTCGGGATGATTGCCGCCAGCGGGGTTGTGGTGAACGACAGCTTGGTGCTGCTGGATTATTTAAAAGAACACGAACATGAAGGCAAGCCATTGTCTGAACTGATTTGCGCTGCCTGTACCGCGCGGTTTCGGCCGATCTTTTTAGCATTCTTGACCAATTTCGTGGGGTTCTTGCCGGCATTACTGGAAACCAGTCCGCAAGCGCAATTCCTGATTCCTATGACACTGTCTTTATCCGCCGGGTTACTACTGGGCATGGCCGCCAGCCTGATTCTAACGCCGGTGTGTTATGCCGTTTTGGGAAAAGCGTAAGGTTGTGTAATATCCGCGTTCATCGCACAACTATTAGCTGTTCGATGGCTTTTAAAATTGTAACTATTCAGCGAGTTTCTTTGGAGGGCAGAAGCAATAGGTGGGAGCGACGCCCACGTCGCTTTTTGAAGCCTTCGGTCGCGACGAGGGCGTCGCTCCCACAAGATACTTTCACAGCAATCAACTGATTGCTGAATCGTTACTGAAAATTTAACATTGTCAACGGAGTTAACTATGAAACAAACGATTTTCGCTACAGCCATCCTAATTGCCGGCATCTCTGTCGCCACAGCCGGCACTATTACTAAAGACGCCTGGAAACCCAGCAGTTGCGGCCCAGAACCTGAAGTCCCAGTGGTCAACGGCGCTACTCCCGATACCTATAACAACAGTGTCAAAGCCATTAATGCATGGCAAGAAAAAGCCAATCTTTACAATACCTGCCTGATTAATGAAGCTAATGCCGACAATGCCCTCATCGCCAAGTCAGCAAATGATGGACAAAGCCGACTAAAAGCCGCTGTGGAAAAGATCAAGACTGATATTGAAGCTGCTGCGAAAAAATTAGATGGTAAGTAAAAGCTAAGACAATCTCGATTAAAGATGGAATTTGACGATTTACCTTAGGACTTAAAATGAGCAGGCCTTGCAATGCAAGGCCTGCTATCAGCTTGGGTTTTAGCTGAACCAACCGTTATTCTTGAGGCACTTCAATCAATCGGCCGGTTTTAACGTCATAGATATATCCATAAACCGGAATATCGAAAGGCACCAAAGGATGTGTCTTAATACGAGTGACATCTTCCTTAACGCTTTGAACTTGATCCTTGATGGTTAACCAGTCGATGTATTTGCCTTCCGCAGACCCCGGACCTTCACAGCAATCATGCCAACCACTCGCATCAACAGAGGCCGTT
>JAUYMX010000333.1 GCA_030699345.1 Methylococcaceae bacterium | reverse complement strand
TGCCGTGTCCGCAGTTATCTGTCTACTTGTCGGAAAAACAATGTTTCGGCCACTCAGGCGTTAAATCTCCTTTTCGACGGCAAGCTGCCAGATTTTATGACGTAACTGTTGCCACGCGAATTGACGCTGAATAGTTACCATAATTGAATACTATGTTGGCATCAGGCAGCAACAGCGCTTCGTTTTTACCTTTGTAATCCAGCCTGAATAACAGGTCTTTGATAAGATTGACGCGAGCAGCGTGTTTGTCGTCGGCTTTGACCACGGTCCATGGCGCCGATAAATGATGAGTTCTGGCAAGCATAATGTTGCGAGCCTCACTATATTCATGCCAGTGCTTTTGCGCCGACTTGTCGATAGGGCTGCTTTTCCATTGTTTTAGTGGATCTTGTTGTCGTTCTTGCAAACGTTTTTTCTGTTCTTTTTTACTTATATCCAGATAATATTTCAGCAGTTTGACGCCGGATCGCACCAGCAATTGCTCATAATTCGACACAGTTTCAATAAACTCGTGATATTCCTCATCGTTACAAAAACCCATTACCCGCTCCACACCAGCCCGGTTGTACCAACTACGGTTGAATAACACCAACTCTTGCGCTGCGGGCAAATGCGGGGTGTAACGTTGAAAATACCAAGTATTAATATCGCGATCAGATGGTTTCCCCAGGGCGACTACACGGATTTCGCGGGGGCTTAAATGTTGAATAATGCGTTTGATGGTGCCGTCTTTACCGCCCGCATCACGGCCTTCAAAATAATCAGAATCCTTTCGTCATGTTTGATAATGTGATTTTGCAGCTTAACCAGTTCGATTTGCAGTTCTTTCAAAGTGCTTTTATAAGACTGCTTAGCGGATTTTCCTGAAGATTTTTTGCTCATGATGACCTCGGAGGGAGATGGGAAGATTTCGCTGTCCAACGCGCCTTACAGTTCTTTGCAGGCTTGGCTCCAGCTATCTTGGATTCCGCAACGCTTCATCCAGGCTATTTGCTAGGCCTCGTCACTGAATCGCTGTTTCTCCAATACCGAAAGCTGGGTCAAGGTAATTTTGGGGTTTTTCTTGGCTTCAGTCATGAAAAAATCGCCGTGCCTCAAAATCAAGTTGGCGAATGCGCCCTTTGAAAGACCAGTTGACGATTGACCTATATCTGCACGAAGCGCGCGAAAAAACTCATCCATAAGGAGAATGGTTTGTGCATCGGGTGTAGTAGTCTTTAGTTGGTTCATCCATCGAAAGTAGGTGCTTAGGACGTCATTCCCGCCCCACAGTACGAGCTTGCGTTGCCACTGACGAAGAAATTGAACCATTCCGTCAGAGGCAGTTTCACCACCATTTTCAAATGTTTTAAATAGCTGTTCGAGAAATTCATCATAGATCTTGATCTTCTCCGCACGGAAGTGAGCTTCAATCTCTTTCTTACGCTCGTAATACCTGCCAAGCATTACCGTTATTGTAGAAGCGAATAGAGTTGTGGCAGCAGCTATTGCGGCTACTGCAAGCTCAGGGTTAATTCCAATTAACACCTTCCAGACACTCTGAGCTCCCACATATACATACCAAAAGGTGCCCACAATTAGTCCTAGCGGGATGATTAAAGTAATAAGACGGCGGATATATTCGAACATAGATGCCTAATTATTAATTATCAGAATAATTTTCCTGATGAAAAGAAATCCCCCGATTATTCGGGCATTTTTGCTTCGATAATTTGATATTAACCGCCAAAACCATCAAAGTAAGCCAAACTTCAGCTTACCCTGATAGCTCAAACCAATCCCTTATTCCTGCTTATCATTCACCAAATCGTAGGTGATGTCGGGGTTGAAGCCCATTGGCCAGTAGATGGCTGCTGCGGGTGGCCAGAATATTGAAACGACGCGGAATTTCGCTCTCAACCTGCCTTCTTTGACAGTTTTACCGCCTTTTTCTAAG
>JAUYMX010000325.1 GCA_030699345.1 Methylococcaceae bacterium | reverse complement strand
GGCCATTGAGCAAGCGGCCAAGAAATGGACCATGCCGATTCGCGATTGGAAGCCAGCGCTGAATCAGTTTATGATTCTGTACCAAGACCGACTAACAGAAGTTTTTTAATGGCGGTTTACACGGAAAGTTTTACACCCTCTCTTAAATCCCATAGGGCATTAACATCATTAGACCACTCACAATTGTCACCTCGACTGTCCGGCAATTTTGGTATCAAAACTTCCCTTCCTAAATTAGAACGCTATTGTAAATAGTGGATCTCTAAAAGTTATGTAACTATTCAGCCTCTTGATCGAGCCGTCATACGTAGGCTGGATAAGCGCTAGCGCATCCGGCAAATGCGGTGGATGCGCGTTGCTTATCCACCCTACACAATAAACGCATAGCCTCAAGCAGGTTAAAGACTGAATAGTTACACCCTCAAGTTATCAGCTTAGCGACAATTGAAATCTCGCTTAGCAAACTGTCGTCTATACTCATTTTTAATAAAGCAGTGACGATTCTGTGACGGTGTCATTTTTTCGGCACAGTACGTACTGTCTTTTGTTAACCAATTGATTTATTTGTATTTGTATTTTTGGCACTTGATTTGCTTTATTTTATTAACACTAAAGCTTATCCAAATTTAAAGGGTTGTCGACATGGCTGAGATTCAACAAGAAGGCGCGGAAGTAAAGAAGTCTTCCAAAAAACTGATCATTATTATTCTAGCGGCAGTCATTTTATTGGCAGGTGGCGGAGGCGCTGCTTACTTCTTTTTGTTTAAATCTGCTCCAGTAGAAGAGGGGCATGACGAGCATGGCAATGCGAAAACCGAGGAAAAGCATGAGGAGAAAGATGAAGACCCGGAGGCCGCTGCCGCCGCTGCAGAAAAACTGTATTTTGACTTGACCAAACCGTTAGTGGTTAATCTCCCGTAAGGTACTGGCGCCAAATTTGTGATGATCGCAATTACTTTCTTGGTTGAAGGCGCCGATATGGTCGATGCGCTGAAAAAAAATGAACCGATGATACGCAATAATCTATTGATGTTAATCAGCGCGCAAAATGCTGAGGAGTTAAAAACTCGCGAAGGCAAAGATAAGTTACGCGCCGGTATACAAGAATCGGTGTCTGCCACGTTGACTAAAATGGCTGGCAAGAGCCGACTTAAAGACATTTATTTCACCTCTTTTGTTATGCAATAACCATGAGTGACTTACTCTCCCAAGCTGAAATTGATGCGCTATTAAATGGTGTCAGTGACGGCGATATTGAAACTGACGCTGACGAATTTGAGTCCGATTTTTATGCCGAACCTGAAGTTAGCGCCCTTCAAGAAAGGGGGGTAGTTAAAGAATATGACTTAACCAGCCAGG
>JAUYMX010000319.1 GCA_030699345.1 Methylococcaceae bacterium | reverse complement strand
GTTGTAAATATTGAATGACTAATGAGTTCTTTCAAACTCAGCCATAAAATCGATCAACGCTTGCACGCCAGCTTCCGGCATTGCGTTATAAATACTTGCGCGCATGCCGCCTACCGAGCGATGGCCTTTTAATTCAAACAGTCCATTGGCTTCTGAGGCAGCAATAAAGGCTTTATCAAGCGCTGTATTGGCCAGAATAAACGGTACATTCATGCGTGAGCGAAACGGCAGGTCCACTGGGTTTTGATATAGCGACGAATTATCAATGGCCTGATACAACATTGCAGACTTAGCGATATTGCGTTGCTCAATGACTGCCACACCACCCTGCGCTTTTAACCATTGCAGCACCAAGCCGGTCAAATACCAGTTATATGTTGCCGGTGTATTCAACATTGAGCCATTTTTTGCCTGTTCGGCATAATTAAATACTGGCGGCACTGTATTTGGTGCATTGCCAAGCAAGTCTTCTCTGACGATAACAAACGTCACGCCCGCTGGCCCCATATTTTTTTGCGCGCCCGCATAAATCAGCCCGTAACGGCTGACATCAATACTGCGCGATAAAATATTTGAAGACATATCGCACACCAACGGCAAGCCTTTGCTATCCGGCACATCTGAAAACTCAACGCCGTGAATAGTTTCATTCGAGGTGTAGTGCAAATAGGCAGCTTGTTGGTCTATCTGCCAGCTGTCGCTGTCCGGATTTGTTGTGTATTTGGTATTTTCAGAGCTGGCAGTGACCTGTACTTCGCAATAAACTTGGGCATCACTAATCGCCTTCTCTGACCAGGCGCCGGTCTTGATATAAGACGCTTTGCTTTTGCCATTAAGCAGATTTTGCGGAATCAACGAAAATTGCGCCGACGCACCACCTTGCAGGAACAGCACTTTGTAATTAGCAGGAATTGCCAATAATTCGCGCAAATCGCTTTCTAATGCGTCGGCAATGATCGAAAAATGTTTGCCGCGATGGCTCATTTCCATCACCGACATGCCACTATCACGCCATTCCAGCAATTCTTGCTGTGCTTGCTGCAATACTGATTCAGGAAAAGTAGAAGGGCCGGCGCTAAAATTGAAAATTCTGGACATTAGATTTCCTCTTCTGATTCCGAAGCTGACTCCAATCTTGACTCTGGCTCGTTGCTGTCGTCAGCCAAGTCAGTGGTTTCATTTTCATCGGATTCCAGATCTTCAAGATCATCACCCTCTTCATCATCAACGCCAGCCAATCCGGCAATACTGTCAACACCAATCACTTTTTCTTGTTTATCCAAGCGAATAATGGTGACGCCTTGGGTATTTCTACCCACGACTGAAATACCGTCAACACGGGTGCGCACCAAAGTGCCGCCATCGGTAATCAACATAATTTC
>JAUYMX010000312.1 GCA_030699345.1 Methylococcaceae bacterium | reverse complement strand
AAGAACGCCGTTATCTTGCCCGCGAACTGCATGACGAACTTGGACAATGTTTAGCCGCCATCAATGCCGTCGCTGCATCAATCGCGCACACGGCAGAACAGCAGTGCCCGGCCTTGGTTGAGGAAGCCGATCATGTCAGCCGGATTTCCCAGCATATGATGGACAGTGTGCGCGACTTACTG
Source organism: Methylococcaceae bacterium (assembly GCA_030699345.1). Classification (GTDB taxonomy): domain Bacteria; phylum Pseudomonadota; class Gammaproteobacteria; order Methylococcales; family Methylomonadaceae; genus JABFRC01. The sequence goes on along the minus strand of JAUYMX010000312.1, from coordinate 2,398 downwards.
GGACGTTTACGGCCCGCCGAGCTGGACGAGTTAGGGTTAACTGCCAGTCTCAATAGTCTGGTTGAGGGTTGGAATGTGCGCAGCGGCGGCAAAACGCGTTACCAACTGAGCATCATCGGCGATTGCACCGCGCTGCCGGAGCCGTTGGCAGTCACTCTGTTCAGGATTGTGCAGGAATGCCTGACCAATATCGCTAAACATTCATCATCCGCGAACGCCAGCGTGACACTGGCAATTACTGAAGATGCGATCGCCTTAACCGTTAAAGACGACGGCATCGCCAACCAGGTGCCACCGGTTGGAGCGTCCGGCATCGGCTTGCTCGGTATTCGTGAACGCGTTATTGAGTTGCATGGGCGGCTGACATTGACGATTGCGCAACCCCACGGCTTTATTATCGAAGTCGAGCTGCCGATTCGTTCTATTACTGAGACACAAGCATGATTAATACGGCAACTATCCGTATTTTGCTGGTTGACGATCACGCCATTGTCCGCGAAGGCTACCGTGCGCTGCTGGCGAAACAACCCGACATGCAAGTGGTCGCGGAAGCCGCGGATGGCGCCGAGGCTTATCTGCGTTTTAAGGAATGTAGTCCCAATTTGGTGATTACCGATCTTTCCCTGCCTGGAATCAGTGGTCTGGAAGTGATTGCCCGCATCAAACAGCGCAGTGCGGACGCGAAAATCCTGGTATTCAGCATGCACCAAAACCCTGGATTTGCGCTGCAAGCCACTCGCGCCGGTGCATTGGGCTATGTCACCAAAAGCAGTCCGCCGGAGGTATTACTGCGCGCGATTCGCGAGGTTTATACCGGGCATCACTTCCTAAGCACCGACATCGCCCAAGCGTTGGCCTTGGAAAAACTCGGCAGCGAACGGCTCGCATTGGAGGCATTGACGGTGCGGGAATTCGAGATTTTGCGCTTGCTGGTCGAGGCAAAATCAACGGAAGACATCGGCCAAACTCTCAACATCAGCCCGAAAACCGTCGGCAATTGCCATTACCTGATCAAGCGCAAACTTGGCGTCGCCAGCGACATCGAGCTGATGCGGCTGGCGATCAGGTTGAAGGTAATCAGCCTGTTGGATTTAGCGGCTTCTTAATCGGCTATCGACAACACGATTTTGCCGGTCGTGTGCCCCGCTTCTATTAGCTGGTGCGCCGTCGCTGCTTGCTCCAGCGGCAACTGTTGGCTGACGTGAATTTGCAAACGCCCTTCATCAATCCATTGCCTGCATTGGTTAAGAATTTCGACATGCTTATCTCTGGCGGCGTCCAGGTTTCTCAACATTGGTGTCAGCATTAACTCAAAACCGATTAATAAATTGCGCATTCTGGCTTCGGCTAGATTCAGTTCGCCGGGATCGAGTAGTGTTATCAAACGGCCGAAATGCGCGGTTACGCCAATGCTTTCTTTAAACACGGCCGGTCCCACGGTATCGAAGACCAGATCGGCGCCGTTACCGCCGGTCAGTGCGTTGACCGCATCGGCAAAACCGCTAGGTTTATAGATAACCGCTTCATCAGCGCCCAAATTTTTAACAAACTGCGCTTTTTGATCGTCGCTGACGGTGGCAATAACTCGGGCGCCGCGGATTTTGGCCAATTGAATTGCAACATGCCCGACACCGCCGGCCCCGGCGTGAATCAACACGGTTTGGCCGGATTGAAGACCGCCGCGGTCGAACAACGCGCCCCAGGCCGTAATCAATACCAACGGTGCAGCGGCGGCTTCAGCAAACGATAGGGTTGCCGGTTTCAAGCTCGCCCAGCGCTGATCCAAGACCGTGGCTTCGGCATAATTGCCGGGATCATTTCCGAGGCCGCCATTACAAAACCAGACGTGGTCGCCGGGTTTAAAATCAGTTACTGCGCTACCTGTGTCGGTAACTACTCCTGCACCGTCGCAACCCAAAATCGCTGGCAAACCGTGGTCGTCGAATAAGCCGTGCCGTCTAACTTTGGTGTCGACCGGATTCACCCCGGCCGCTTTGAGTTGGACTTTAATTTGCGTAGGCAGGGTAATTTCCGGTTCAGCAACTTCCTGTAGTTTTAATACTTCCGGGCCGCCGGTGGCGGTCATTAGTACTGCTTTCATGTTCAGACTCCTGGGATTGGATGATTCATCAATCTGCCGGCCATTTCCTATGATAGTCCTTGTAAATTCGGCAACATTCTGTAGTTTTAATATTTCCGGGTCACTGGTAGCGTTTATTAATACTTCTTTCATGTATAGACTCCTTTGCTTAAATGATTGTAACTATTCAGCGTCAATTCGCGTGGCAACAGTTACGTCATAAAATCTGGCAGCTTGCCGTCGAAAAGGAGATTTAACGCCTGAGTGGCCGAAACATTGTTTTTCCGACAAGTAGACAGATAACTGCGGACACGGCAA
>JAUYMX010000311.1 GCA_030699345.1 Methylococcaceae bacterium | reverse complement strand
TTGGTTAGGGATAAAAGAAGTCTACGGCGAGCAGGATTTCGGCTTGCGTATCTTGCGTGAATTGATGTTGTTGGTGCTCGTCGCTTATGTGTTTTTTGAACCACGCTTGCGGCGCGGCGCGATGTCCAGCTCGGTGTGGGCGTTTTTGGGGGCTATCGCCACCTATGTGCTGTTTGAAGTGGGTTATGCCTTGTATCTGGACTTGCCGTTAGTGGTGCCGATGGCGGGTTTGCGGATTTTTGAATACCTGCCGCTGGCGTTAATTGGCTTTGTCACTGCCCGCTTAGGTGCGGGTGAGCATGTGATTACGCAATTCGCGCATTATCTTCGGTATTACATCGCGTTGCAGGCGGTGTTGGCGATAGCCCAGGCATTGTGGGCGCCGCCGTTGTTCGGGGTATCTTTTTTGGGCGGCGGACGACCGTTCGGTACTTTCGTCAGCCCCAACCTGTTTGGCGCAACCATGGCGACCTGCGCGTTGTTGTTCGCATTGGTGCCGGGCATGCGTAAATGGATCGCGATGAGTGTGTTTTTGGCGTTGTTGAGCGGTTCACGCACCGCATTTATCAGCTCGTTGCTGGTGGTGTATTTTCAGCTGGTTGCGGCCCTGCGACCTCGTGACCGTTGGGCCGTGGTGATGCCTGCGCCAATACTGGCCGTGGGTGCGTTATTGCTGGCGTCCAGTCCGCTACTTAGTGGTCGTGACGATGCCGATCCTACTCAAGACGGTCGGATAGATTTATGGCAGCGGATATTTGCCAATTACATTCATGACCCGATGGATTTGCTGTTTGGTTGGGGTTTGGGCTTGAGTTCCAACACTATTAATATTTTGTTTGGTGCCGAACATTTTCCCGGTCAATTCGACTCGGACAGTCTGTATTTGTTTTTGCTGAACGGTTACGGCTTGGTGGGTGTGATGGCTTATATCGGGTTTTTATGGATCACGACCCGCGTGTCTACGCACCCTAAAAAGGGCTTGGTGATCATGTTCATCCTTGTTGCCGGACTGACTTTTAATATGTGGGTATATTTTCCGCAAAATGCACTGTTGATGTTTATGTGGGGCATGGTATTGGGCACCAACTTTAAAGCAATTGCAGAAAACCCCATGCATGACGCATCCGGCGTGAGTTACCAGAGATCTTACTAATGAAAGCGTCTATGCCCGTTGGTTCAACAAAAAGACGATTATTCGGCGATGCCTTTTGGGCGCTGTTTGGGCAAGTGGCGTCCGCGATTGCATTGTTAGCCGGAACCCGGATTCTGACCGAACTGGTCACACCTGATGTCTACGGACAAGTTGCGTTGTTAAACGGTTTTGTCGCGCTGGGCGTGGCGCTGTTTTCTTATCCTTTTATTTGCGCCGGGATGAGGCTGCAGCCGGAATGCCAAAGCACTGAAGAGCGCGCCGGTTTGTATGCTGTCGTGTCTGGGTTAGCGGCGCGCTCCACAACCTTAGCGATAGGGCTGTTGATGTTAGGCGGTGCGGCTTACAGTTATTTCACGCATAGCGATATTGGTCTGTTTATGCTGGCGGGCATTCTGCTGGCGGTCACGGTGCGGCGCGAGTTGGGTATCCAATTATTGATCGGCGAACGACAGCATCGCGGTGCCAGCTTGTGGCAAACCAGCGATAGTATTCTGCGGCCGTTGCTGGCGATTTCGTTAGTGTGGTGGGGCGCAGCCAAAGTTGAGTGGGTGTTGCTGGGCTACATCATCGCCAGCCTGCTTTCGAATATGTTGTGGTCGTTTGTACAAGGTGCGCACGCCCGGCAAAGCAAGCGGTCCACTATTACCAAACAATTTAAAACTAACGTCTGGACGTATGCCTTACCGCTGATTCCGATGGAATTGATCTTTTGGGTAAACGGCTTAGGCGATCGTTACGTGATTGGTTATTTGCTGACTGCGGCCGAAGTGGGTTTGTATGCAGCGACTTACATGATCGTCAACGAGGCGTTTAACCGTAGCGCGATGGTGTTGTTGCGCATTTTTCAGCCGGTTTATTTTCAGTATTTTGCGCAAGGCCAGCGCCAAGAAAGCTTTAGGATTTTATGGACATGGATTGCGTGTGTGGTGGCCTTAGGGATAATCGGCGTGTCGTTACTGCTGGTTACCAAGGACTGGGTCGCCGCTTGGGCATTGGCAAAATCTTACCATTCAGCCGTTGAGTTAATGCCTGCTATCGCGGTTGGCTGTGCCTTGCATGCACTGGGGACTGTGCTGGCGCAACCGCTGCTGGCGAATAAACGGACGCGGGTTTTATTGCTGGGCCGAGTAAGTGGAGCGGTAACAGCAGCCATTTGTTTGCCATTGATGGTGAAAAATTACGGCTTGGTGGGTGCGGCGATGGCTAACCCCATTTACTTTGGCGTTGAGGCAATGGTGTTGGCAATGTTGGCTAAGCCATGGCGAAGACTTGATGTAGTCAATGAAGAGCAGATGGCAGAAGACGGCAGCTGCAGCGCAACGGCGTGAAAAAATAATTTGTATGTAGGAGCGGGCCTTGCCCGCGATTAATTGGCTTCGTTCGCAGGCAAGGTCTCACTGCCATTAAGTTAAGCAAAATCGATACACTTGTAGGTGCGAATTTACTTGTGCCCAAAGGGTATTCGCTCAACCGGCTAGTCATTGCTTCGCAATGTGCGAATAAATTCGCACCTACATCAACAGTTTTTAGACAACCGATTAAAAGAGAAAGACTATGACTTATGCATCAGCAGTTTCAGAAATATATGGCGACCTTATCCGTGAATGTGTGGCTTGTCGGGCTGAGAGAATAAGCTTCTGGCGGCAGAAAAGTTATCAATATACGAATAGCGCTAATCGTAAAGAATTCCATATCTACCGCTGCGAAAGCTGTGGTACCGGCTTCTTGAATCGACCGCCGCACAGTCAATGGTTGCAAGAGATTTATCAGTACTCGGGCCAGGCATTGACCAAACCGATCACGCTGGAAGAAGTGTTGGCCAGAGAGGTTGAGTTCCCCAACTGCACCGTGGATGCCGAGCGCATGAGCCTACAAGCCAATCGTTTGAACAGCTCAGGCAATCGCCGCGGGCTGGATATTGGTTCCGGTTTTGGGTTTTACACGCAGGCGCTTAAAAAAGCGGGTTATCAGACAGTCAGTATTAACCCCGGCAAATACGAAAATGACGTGTTCAGAAAGTTAAATGACGACGAACCTGTTGCGGTGATGTTTGAAAATTACCAACCTACCGAGCTCTTTGGCGTGGTGGTGATGTCGCAAGTATTGGAGCATCTGTTGGAACCGGATCAAGCGATAAGCAAAGTGGCAGGTCTGTTGGCGACCGGTGGTGTATTGGCTTGCGCAGTGCCTAATTACAATTCGTTTTTAGTCAAACTGCTGGGCACCAAGGATAACGCCTGTTTGTGGGTGCCGGAGCATGTCAATTATTTTACCGACAAGGGCTTAAAAGCCTTGTTGGAGCGCAATGGTTTACGCGTTGTTAAGACAGAGCAAATCACCCGCGTGCCAGTCAACGCCTTATCGAAAAGGCTGCGCCTGACAGGCAAAACTGCTGCGGTTGTTGATAGCTTGGTGAAGTCGTTGCAAGCGCCGTTTGCTAAGGTGATGCATTACTTCGGCTGGGGAATCTACATCAACGTTTATGCGGTCAAGAAATAAACACACGTTATCTTCATTTAAAAATTACTAAACAAGTCACATGCTAACTGTCGTTATTTTGACCAAAAACGAGGAAGCCAATCTGCCACGCTGTTTGGCGGCGATTCCTGAACGTTATCCCATCGTCATTGTCGACTCGGGCAGTACCGACAAGACGGTTGCTATCGCCAACCCCAGAGCATCCAGAATTTATATTAATCCATGGCCGGGCTTTGCCGAACAACGTAATTTCGCCATCAATCAATGCGAGATAAACACGCCATGGCTTTTGTTTATCGACGCTGACGAAATCTATCCGCAGGCATTTTACGATCGATTTGAAGCGGAGCTGGCGGCTTCGGATACCTTTGATGTGCTGATGGTGCCATCGATTTTGTACTTACGCGGCAAGCGTTTAAGTCATGCGCCAGGCTATCCCATTTATCACCCTAGGCTGGTGCGCAGGGAATCGACTCGATTTGTTCGTAACCATACCGGCCATGGCGAAGCGGTGGTTAATACCTGCCGAATCGGCTATTCAGACATTCCTTATGAGCATTATTTTTATCATGGCGAGATTATCGAATGGATGCATAAGCATGTTGATAAGGCCGCGCAAGAAGTCCAGCTGAAGCCGACCACGAATGCCGTGATGACCACACGTGGGCGCTTGAGTGTGCTATTGGGCCGCTCTTGGCTGAGGGTGCTGGCTCGGTTTTTATATCATTTCGTGTTTCGAGGCGGCTTTCTGGACGGCGCAGCCGGGTTGGAATTTGCGCTGATGTTTACCTGGTATGAAGCAACCATTTATCTGCAAGCAAAAGCCGGACAACAGGCAAGGTGATGACTATGAAAGTGTCGTTGGTATTAGCAACGCTGGGTAGAGACTTGGAAGTGGCCGACTTTTTGAAGTCGTTATTGCTGCAGACCTATAAAAACTTTGAGTTGATTATTATCGATCAAAATAAAGACGGCAAAATCGACGCGATAGTTGAGCTGTTTAAATGCAATCTTGATGTGCAGCATATTAAGGTGGATTTTACCGGTAACGCGCGCGCCAGGGATTACGGGATTACCTTTGCACAGGGCAGAATTATTGCGTTCCCGGACGATGATTGCGCTTATGACAAAGATGTTTTGGCAAAAGTGGTTGCTGAATTTTCTAGTCGTGAAAATCTCTCCATTCTGGTCGCCGGCTCGTATGATCTCGCATCCAGCCGCTTCAGCATTGGTGTAAACAGTCCCAAAGCGCATTATTTTTCACGGTTTAGCATGATGGGCGTTGAGTTCACGCAGTTTTTTGATCGCAACCGGATTGATGGCAAGCAGTTACATTTGGATCACGATTTCGGCATTGGCTCGAAATATTCCGGAGCCGAGGGCTTTGAGATGTTGTATCGCTTGCTACGCGACGGCAACATCGCTTTCTATACGCCCGAGATTAAGATTTATCACCCGGATAAAGATCATTACAAACTGGGAACGGGAAGAATGCTGATGTATTCGACCGGCATCGGCGCGTACATCCGTAAATTCGCCAATCAGCGCGACGTGTTTATTTGGTATTACATCATCCGCAAAATGTTTATCGCCCCGATTTTAAAAATGCTGCTGGCCTTAGTGTTGTTTAACCCGAAAAAGCTGGCGTACTCTTTTTATAACCTTGTCGGTATTTGGCGAGGGTTTTTGGCGTATGGAAGGTGAGCATCGTGGGCTTTAATAATTCAGACGATTTTAGGAGTAGTGAGTTGAAAGTAGGCATAGTTAGCACGCATATCCCCCCGGCTAAAGGTTACGGCGGGGTATCCGTTACCGCCAGTGTATTGACTAAGGCCTGGGCTGAGCGTGGGCACAAAATGGCGTTGGTCGCCTCTGATGAGTCGATCGATGGCAAGTTGCGAGCTGAAGACGTCAAGCTTGGTGAACAGGTCGATGTTCAGCTCTATCCTTGCTACGGCTTCAGACGCTGGGGCTTTGGTTTGGGTGCTATTCCTAAGCTGTTTAAATTATGCCTGCGGTCGCCGGTCGTTTATATCCATGGTATTGCCACCTGGCCATCGACGCTGGCAGCGATTTTCTGCAGTTTGTTGGGGAAGCCGTTTATGGTGGCTGTGCATGGCGGATTAATGCCTGAGCATGTCGATTTGATTCGTCGGGATAAGCCGCATAAATGGCTGTACTATCGCTGGCTGACGTTTCCAACTCTACGTCGGGCCATTGCCGTGCATTGCACCAGCGATACCGAAGCGGAAGGAGTACGCAACGTGCTGGGCAAAGATGCCCGGATTTTGTTGGTACCGAATGGTATCGATAGTCGCGAGTTTCAAGTGGCCGATTATCCCGCAGAGGACGGCATGCAGCTTTGTTTTTTGGGCCACGTTCAGCAAGAAAAAGGTATTAATGCTTTTATTCGGGCGTGGTTACAAACCCGTCGGCCGCTGGATCGCTTGGTGATTGCGGGCAGAAGTGTGGACGGCGGCTATTTTGAAGAGTTTCAGTCGCTAGTTGCACAGGCGCAAGGTGCGATTATTTATAAAGGTTATCTACAACGCGGTGAAGTCATGGCATTGTTAGCAGCCAGTCATTTTCTGGTGTTGCCATCAGGACTTGAAGAGGCTGGCGGCATGCGTGAAAACTTCGGTAACGTGGTTGCTGAAGCGATGGCGGTGGGACGTCCGGTGTTGGTTGCCAAAGGTTTGGCCTGGGATCATCTGCAAGCGGCTCAGGCTGGTTTTGTATTCGAGAGAAACGAGGCTTCCGTCCTTGATGTTCTTAATAAAGCGCAAGCCTTGAACCGTGCCGAATGGCAGCAAATGTCAGCCACGTGTCGGCAGTATGTTGAGCAGCAGCTCGATCCGGTCAAACTTGGCGATAAAGTCTGGCAGGCGTTAACGAATTCTGGGCACGTTAATCTGCCGCAACAATTAACAAAAAGGTCATCCTATGAGTAAAGTCGGTCTTATTGTCCCTACGTTAAATGCCGGTAAGCTCTGGGAGACCTGGCTGCAAGCCTTCGAGCAGCAAACCCGAAAACCGGATTATTTGTTGGTGATTGACTCGTCTTCCAGCGACGACACTGCAGCGCTGGCGCGCGAACATGGTTTTGACGTGCAAGTTATCTCAAAGTCGGAGTTTAATCACGGCGGCACCCGTCAAGCCGGCGTCAATGGTTTTTCGGCAGCCGATATTATTGTGTTTTTGACTCAGGATGCCTTGTTGGCCAGTCCCGATGCTATCGAAAAGCTGCTGGCGGTGTTCGAGGACGAGAGCGTTGGCGCGGCCTATGGACGCCAGTTGCCGCATCGTGATGCCGGGCCGATTGGGGCGCATGCGCGTTTGTTTAATTACCCCGCCGAAAGCCAAGTGCGCAGTTTGGAAGATCGCTCAAGATTTGGCATTAAAACCGTATTTATCTCCAATTCTTTCTCCGCTTATCGGCGTAGCGCCTTAATGCAGGTAGGCGGTTTTCCGACCGACACGATTATGAATGAAGATACCTTTGTCGCCGGTAAGATGCTGGTGAACGGTTGGAAGCTGGTTTATTGCGGGGACGCCCAAGTGTTTCATTCCCACGATTATGGCTTTATTGATGAATTTAAGCGTTATTTCGATATTGGCGTGTTTCACACTCATACCCCATGGTTGCAACAGACATTTGGTGGTGCGTCGGGTGAAGGTTTGCGCTTCGTCATTTCAGAAATGCGTTATTTAATGACGCATGCTTTTTGGTTGCTCCCTTCTGCCGTGCTACGGACAGGCTTGAAATGGCTGGGTTTTAAAATGGGCGGCGCACTTCATCAGCGCTTGCCGCGTAAGGTCAGCCGGTTTTTCAGTATGCATAAAACTTACTGGCTGCGCAGCGCGCCATGAGTCAATGAGTTGTTAATACAAGAGTCTTGCCTTAACGGTTTCGAGGATGGCAAAAGCCATCCTCCATCTCAATAACGCTATCGAGCACATCCCGCTTGCGGGAGCCGTTGGTAACCGACAATGATGCAGGGCTCACATCAGCAGCGGGTTGTAATTCAAGAAAGCTGCATTCACCAGCGGGCACCTTGGGTACCCCGTATCGCCAACAATTGACACGTTTAGGTCATGTCTATTTGGTATTCGAGCTTGGCCTGGAAAGATCGAATAGGGGCTGATTATTCATAAAAGGCAGGGATTCCGCAGCGTGGCAAGCTTGGCAGGCATTTTTAGCTTTCTCGAATCCGGCCCATGCTTTTTCGGAATTTTTTGTGCCAAATGCCTGATTGACTTCTTCCCACGTGGTATTCAGCAAAATGGCATCGGCATTCGCCTTTCGAGCCGGGCGTTTTAGATAACCGTTTTGGATCGTGGTACGAATTTTTTCCCAGTGATATGCGGCGAGTTCGTAATTATCCCGGCTTAGCGCCTCATGAACTGCTCGGAAGCGCTCGCCGACTTCCCACATGGGCTGATCGAAACCACGTAAGTATTTTTGCAACAACTCAAACCGCTTGGCGTCGTTTTTAGCTCCCAGCAGCCAGTCATTCGACGGCTTGTTTTCGGACGATGCGGCATGCGCCACGCAACATGCCAGAAGCATTGCGATACCCGCGCTTAAAAATTTTATCTTCATGGAAGTCGTCTCCTGTTGTTAATCATATCACTGCGTAATACCGCACTGTAACTCGATTCGGGCAGTGAAGCCGGTTAGGATGTTAGCGTAAATACTCGTCTTTCGATAGCGTGTATCTCGAGACAATGTAGACATCCTCGTGGATGACTAATTCCCCTCTGACGCCCCGGAGTCGTGGCCGGTTTTCTTATTTTTCCTGCGTCTAAGGTTGGCGATCCTGTCAATTCCTGCCGGGACCGGCAAATAGTCAGATAGACAGGCATTGCCCCAAGTAAACCGGTCAATTGTTGAAGGGATGTGCCAAATAATGGATAATGCGCGGTCTTTGGTTACAGGTAAACAAGCGTTCCTATTATGCAAATTACGATGCTTAAAGCTAAATTACATAGAGCTACAGTAACCCGGTCAGAGTTGGGTTACGAAGGTTCTTGTGCAATTGATGGCGCCATTTTAGATCTGTCGGGCATTAGGGAATATGAGCAAATACAGATTTACAATATTAACAATGGCGAGCGTTTTACAACTTATGCCATTCGAGCCGAAGACGGTTCTGGAGTTTTCTCAGTCAATGGCGCAGCAGCTCGGCTGGCCTGTCCTGGCGATTTGATTATCGTGTGTGCTTATGCGTCAGTTAATGAGCAAGAAGCGGCTGCGCATAAACCAACATTGATTTATTTCACCGAAAAAAATCAAGTTTCTCGCACCGCATCTTCTATTCCTGTTCAGGCAGCTTCTGCCTGATGTATCCACACACTGCCGCAGTATTTGCGGCAGTGTGTGCGTGTGGATCTGCTTTAAACCCCTTCAGATACATCAATTTCATTACCGGTTTCAACCAAGGTAATGCTTTGTTCAACGTTACTGAGCACTTTTTGCAAACCAATTCTCTTGGCGCTATTGATGATGAGCGGCGCTTTTATCGAGCCTTTGATGGTCGGTTGTTGCGGCGATTGGCTATCTTCATCTTTATGCAGCAGAATCAAAACCACAATGTCTTCGGCATTGTCTAATGCCAAGGTTTGCTCTTCTTTATCTGACAACGTTAGGTTGTAATTAATGTTGAACAATGACGGCGATGCCACTGAAAAGGTCAAGAGTTCATCATCCAGCGATTGCAGCCAGAAGATAATCGGGTTGTCTTCTTGATGAAATAACTTGAATCGTGTTTGATCTTCAAAGCCGGGAATACCGTTAGGAAAATGGATGATTGAGCTGGGGTCGATAACTTGTTCGCCTAGTAAGCTGGATTTTATTTTCATAGATTTTAAGTGGATTGGTGGTTAAAAAGGTGCTGCAAGATATAGTCCACGACAGTGAATGTAGCAAGCGGCGGTGAGGTTATTTTTGGTAATCCTGGTAATAATCTTTTTGCACGTCGTAAACAAAGCTGTCATAGCCGTCACGCACGCCATATAAAAGCCCATATATACCCAATTCTGTATCCCTGACAGTTTTGTGAACAGAGCTGAAAAAGCCGACGGTTTCTTCTCTATTGGGTAGTAGTGAACTGTCTTGTTGCTCAGGTGGCTGATTGTTCCACGTGCAGGAACAAAGTGTCAGCAGTAATAAATAGGTAATGAGTGAATGGAGCATGGCTAAATTCCTTGAGTCTGGCAATATCTTGTTTCAAGCAAAAATAGGGCCAGCGTTGATTTAACTAGGTTTCGCAAGGTAATGGCCAGCAAGTGTCAATTTTTCGACAGCGTTTGTGTCAGATTGCAAGCCAAGCCTGTTCTCTGTATCCTGCAACGCATGCAAATTCATCTTATTTCAGTAGGAAACCGTATGCCGGGCTGGGTGCAGCAAGGCTATGAAGAATACGCCAAACGCTTGCCGCGCGAGTGCGAATTAGTGCTTAAGGAAATTAACCCGGGCAAACGCAGTAAAAACAGCGATGTCGCCAGAATTGTTAGAGACGAAGGTGAGCGGATGATTGCGGCGATTCCGCAAGGTGCGCACATTGTGACTCTGGACATCCCCGGCAAGCCTTGGACCACGCCGGAATTGAGCCAGTCGATGCAGCGCTGGTTGGAAGGCGGGCAACATGTGGCGTTGTTAATTGGCGGTCCGGAAGGTCTGGCTGATGCCGTCAAACAAATGGCGCGGGAATCCTGGAGTTTGTCTAAGTTAACGTTCCCACATCCTTTGGTGCGGATTGTCGTTGCCGAGCAGCTCTATCGGGCCTGGAGCATTTTGCACAACCATCCGTATCATCGCTAATGTCTGCACAAATTATCCTGGCCTCAGCCTCACCGCGCCGAAAAGAATTGCTTGAGCAAATTCGCGTGACTTATCTTGTCAATCCGGTTGACCTGGATGAAACACCATTCCCGAATGAAGCTCCGCAGGTCTATGTGCAACGCCTGGCGGCAGAAAAATCAGCGGCTTGTGTGGTGCAATGCGGCAATACACTACCGGTACTGGCTGCCGATACTGCGGTGGTGTTGGGGGATGTGATTATGGGTAAGCCTAAAGATCAGGCCGATGCGCTAGCGATGTTAAAGCAGCTTTCGGGACAGACACACCAAGTTTATACCGCATTATCACTGCGCGGACAGCAACACTGGCAAGCCTTGAGTATTACGGAAGTTACTTTTAGAACATTGACAGAAATTGAGATACTGGCTTATTGGTATACAGGGGAACCCTTTGATAAAGCCGGTAGTTATGCGATCCAAGGGCAGGGCGGGGTTTTTGTCGAGTCAATCCGAGGCAGTTTTTCCGGCGTGGTGGGCTTACCATTATTTGAAACCGCTGAGCTATTGGCCAAACAAGGTATTAAAGTTGTTTAAAGGGATAGAGTTATTCAAATGAGTGAAGAAATCTTAATTAACGTGACACCTCCTGAAACCCGCGTCGCGGTGGTTGAAAATGGTGTCTTACAAG
>JAUYMX010000304.1 GCA_030699345.1 Methylococcaceae bacterium | reverse complement strand
TCGCTGGCCGCGACTGTAAACTTTTGCCAAGGCTTGCTCTTTGAACTCATCAGAATACTGCTTCTTGGAAGGATTCATTTTTTATCTCAAATTTAAAGGGGTCTAAAAATTTGAGGCGACAACTATTCTGACGCAGGGGGAGACTGAATAGTTACACAAAATCCAGCCTTGATGGTCATAACCCGATTTTTGCCGACTTCACCACAGGTGATAGGGCTTTGATTTCGCGGGAGATAATCGAATAAAGCTCCGGGGTCCATTTCGGATCTTTTTCGGAGTCAGCTTTCAAAGGGTAAATCCTGGGGTCATGCGGGGCAATGACGATTTTCATATTTTCGGTGCCCACTTGCGCGGTGAGGACAAAAAGTTCCTCTATCGCTTCATCGCCCATGGCCAAGCAACCGATGGAGACGGCTCTGCCATGAATGAAAATATCCGAACCCGGATTAGTGCGCCCCTCCTGCCAAGCATGGAAGAGGTCGAATTCGTTGGGGTAATTAATTTTCATCGACAAGTGGTAATGGCTGTTGGGATTCAACTCTTCGATGCGGTAAATGCCTTCCGGCACCTGCTTGTCGCCTTGGCGCAATTTGGGGCCGGCCACACCGCTGGCGGCCTGGATGGCATAGTCGCGGATAAAACGAAACTCGCCGTGGTCCCTGGCCCATAGTTCCAGTTTTTTTTCCTGTTTCAATGCGATAAAGGCGACTTCCCGTGGTGGGAAGGACACCTTGGCCTTAGTGAAATAAGGGGTGAGTTTATGCGTCGCGTTTTCGCCGTAAGCTTGCAGAATATCCTGCACTGTCCATTCGCCGGGCAGTTTGGGAGGCGGGATGTAATACAATTTCGGGGCAGTCTGGGTTTTGGGTTTGACGGCGATGCTGGCCGTGCTGGTGACGGGCTTGTGCTCTGAGCATGAGCTGAGCAATCCTGTCAAAGCCAAGCCGACAATGATTTTGGCTGCTGATTTCATAATGTGCGCTGGAAATGAAATGGGAATCGACATAGTTTAGGTAAAATGACTATAAGGCTGCAAGTTCGGGGCCTGCGCAGTCGAAGTGGGAGTTGGGTGTCCATAATCTTTGATGTGGGATAGCCTCCCGTGGGCATCCTGCTAATGACTGCCAAAATCGTCCGCTATGAATTGCAGGCCAGGTTAGTTGGCGGAATGAACTATGCTTAGGTGAATTTTTATCCTCGGCCCTGTTGAAACAGGAATCTAGCCCATGCTGACGCATCGATTCGTTGGTTTGATTGGGTAAGGTTTTCTAAGTCGGCGCTGGCTATAGTAAAATGTGGGCGATGGAGTGGGCATAAAACTGATTATGGCCGCCAATCTAGGATCGGGCTTCTACCTTGACATCCTAAACGAGATGCCTTGGGGCGCAGGTACCTCAAGTTTTTAATCTATATACCTAATTTGGACACGAGATGACTCGATGAAAATGGCGACTTATTTTGGTGCGGTCAAATGGCTTTGCTTCTGGCTGGCCGCTACTACCATCGCTGTGCTGGTAGTAGCGCAGGCCAATTCAAACGCAACCTTTGTCAGCCAAGATATGCTGCCTTATGGATTCGCCATGACGCCCTTGCAAGAGGCCAACGAAGTCGACCCGCGCAAGGCCATCACCCTTGATGCAGTGGGTTTGGGCGCACGCTTGGCCAAGGTCGAACTACTCGACGACACAGGAAAAGTCCTGTTTGAGGCGAAGGATCAAACCAGCTTTAGCCTGCCCGCCCCACTAGCCTTTGGAACGCATCATACGATTAAGGTGACTGCAGAGCGCGCCTGGTCCGGACAATCCGAGACCCACGAAGTTAACTTCACAACGGTCACCGTGCCGAAGTTGGAAGGGCCCATGCTGACAATGTTGGGTCTGGACGCATCGGTGACGCTACATTTCGACCGGCCAGTGGGTGAAGTGCTGGCCACGGGCGACTTGAAGTTGAACGCGGAAGCCGATGCTACCGGCCAGAACATCAGGCTGCTGGCTAGTGCTTATGAGCAAGATCACAAGTATGCCGTTCAGTTGGACTATAAAACCACCACGGGCGTACCCCTGCCGCCGCTAAATCTGGAGTTGACCACCCCGCCAGCCCTTGCCGCCGAGACCAATGTTCGGGGATTGACTAATTTAGGCTTGATGTTGCCTCTGCAAGTGACCTTTAGCGAACCCTTGGCCGATCGAGCCAACGCGGCGAGCAATCTCCAGGTGCGAACCAACGATGGCAAAGCCATCTCTGGAAAATGGCGTTGGATTGGACCGCAGCAGCTTAAATTTATCCCCCACCCTGCATGGCCAGCCTCAAGCACCATCGAAGTTATCGCCGACGGGCAAAACTTAAAAAGCGTGCAGGGCGGTATGCTGAAGCAAGTCCTGATCGAGCAATTCAACACTGGCACGGATCGAAAGCTTTTCGTTTACCTGGACAGCCAGCGTGTGGACGCTGTGGAAAATGGCAAAGTGGTTCGTACCTTCAAGGTCAGCACGGGCAAAAGTAAAACCCCCACGGTGACGGGTTCTTTTTATATCTATGACCGTTACCGCCACAAGAAAATGCGTAGCGATGTCGGTAAGGGGCAGCCCGGTTTCTATGAAGTGGAAGATGTCCCGTACACACAGTTTTTCCATAAAGACTTCGCCTTCCATGGCGCGTTTTGGCACAACAGTTTTGGTCAGCCTGCCAGTCATGGTTGTGTCAACATGGCCACTAAAGAGCAAAACAAGCGCTGGCCCAATGTCTCCGAGGATGCCGGATGGCTTTATCAGTGGGCCGCGCTGGGCCTACCGGTGACCGTAACGTATGAGACGGTGCCCAAGCCGATACTGGCCAGCCATGTGCCTACCCAAGCAAGCAAAAGCGCGAATAAGGAGGCACATGCCGAGACGGCTGCTAGGCAAGAGCTTTCCGATAGAGTCGTGGTTCAGAGGTAGCTGATCATAGTTAATGTGGTGTCAGCACTTTTCTTGGCACCTGCCTCATATAATTGGCTGTTTAGCTTGCCCCACACCTGATCATGGTGGTAATGGCGCGGTATGGGGCAACCCCAAAAAGCTAATAAGCTTTAGCCGAATTTGCCTGTGTCAATCCACTCAGCAGAAATCAGCGTCCACCAGTCGACCGCCAATCCTTTCAGAACATATTCATAGGGTAGCCAGCCGTAGCCGCCATCTCCCCAGCCTGTGCCCCAAGAGTTGCGAATTAAGAAGGCTCCCTTAGTGGCGACTGCACCGGTATTGGTGTTTTTAATGACCAGGCTGTCGTTGTAGCCGGCCACAACCACCGCATGACCACCAACGATTTTATCCACGGCAGTGGGAAAAGGAATCGCCCCTTTATTGGCGGCATTGGCTTGGGTATAGGAGTTGTAAACCGTAAAGCCAAAAAATGATGGCAACCCGGCTGCCAGGTTAGTTTTTATGGCATTAAGCAGAGTTGCCTTGGTTGTGCCTGACGGATCGAGCCGATAATACTTTATCGCCTGATAATTGCTCGCGAAGGTGTACAGGAAAGCCGTTGGCTCATTATCGAATTTGCTTACATCGTATTTCCAATAATCTTCTGGCGGCACGCCAAATAACACTAGCGCTTCTAATGTGGTGCGAAGGTAGGCGCCGGTGTCGCCTGTCCAACCTAAAAGATTACGCGTGGTCTTATAAAGAAACAAACGCGAGGCATCGATGTGTTTGCCGAAAGCCCTGCGCTCGTAATATTCCAGTAGGCCCACTCCGGCATTAGCGGGACACGAACCTAAATTAAGCTGGTCCTCAATTGGGGGAAACTACGCACGTAAATCCACGCTTGCTGCTAATGATGCTGAGGCGCTTACTGCGCCGGCGCCATGCACTTTGGCAAGTAAGGGTTTAATTTCGGCGTGCTCAGTGGTGTAGTTTTTGATGCTGGGTAGCTCGCGAAGCCAACCAAAGCTTATTTCTGTGGGTGTTGATTCAGACATGACATTTCACTCCTCTACGGATACGAAAAAAGCGCTGACCGCAACTGAAAGATAAGTAATCAAATCTATTTCGGTGCCGGTGATTTTTAGTTTAAAAATAATTGTAACTATTCAGTCTTTTGATCGAGCCGTCATGCGTAGGCTGGATAAGCGCTAGCGCATCCGGCAAATGCGGTGGATGCGCGTTGCTTATCCACCCTACACAATAAACGCATAGCCTCAATCAGATTAAAGACTGAATA
>JAUYMX010000302.1 GCA_030699345.1 Methylococcaceae bacterium | reverse complement strand
TTGTACTTGTTCGTCCTGTTTATCATAAGTAATTTTCAAATTTCCCAGCTCCATCAGCCTAAACAGGCTTACTACATTACAACTAACTTTTAGGATTACAAAATGGCTACCGGCACAGTTAAATGGTTTAACGCTGAAAATGGTTTTGGTTTTATTCAGCAAGAAAATGGACCAGATGTATTCGTTCATTTTCGCAACATCAACAGCTCTGGCTTCAAATCTCTTGATGAAGGACAAAAAGTCCAATTCAACGTAACTCAAGGCCAAAAAGGCCCGCAAGCTGAAGAAGTTACTTTGATCTAAAGCTTAATATTAAGCCGCAACCTACAGTCCGTAGGTTGCGGCATTTTTATGCCTAGCATTTCTATCTTTTATTTACTTCATTACCCTGACAAACCGATTTATCTCTTCGTCCAATTGCTTTACTTTTTAGCCAAAGCTTCATCTTGCAGGCAAAAATCTAAATTTCGTCATCAAGCAAATCACTTCTTGCCACTCAAGCCCCCTGCTAACCATGACAAAAAAACATAATGTATTCAAACCGGCGTTGTTATTTCCAAATAACGCTCTTGCTTATGTTTACAGTCAAATAGAACTACAAAGAAAACTTCTTCAACCTGTTCGAAGGGCTCTACCCGCTATTCTCTCAGAGCATGTGTTGCATTGTATTATCAAGAAAAAGGAGTTAATTGTTTTCACAGATACCGCCGCGTGGGCATCTCAATTGCGTTTCTACCACGATACGATGCTTGCCTCAATTGCACCTATTACAAGAGAATCCATCAATTTATTGCAGATTAGAGTCATGCCGATCTTACCTGGGATTGAATCAAGACAGGCATCCGCCCCAATTATCCCTTCGACAGAAAAAATTATGCTCATCAGAAGCACAGGAATGCTGGCCTCTGATGAGCATTTGAAACAGGCTTTAATAAAGCTCAGTACAACTTTGCAACGATTATCTGACAAGAATTAGGATTTTCTATGCCGCAGACCGAACGCTTTGTGCAGAACGCATAAATGAAATCGGAGCATCTTCCTCTTTTTCAAAGGTTACCATTTCCCAGGCATCCTTGTTATTTAACAACGTACGCAATAACTTGTTGTTAAGCCCATGCCCTGATTTATAGCCGGTAAATTCGCCAATCAAGCTATATCCTAAAAGATATAGATCACCAATAGCATCGAGTATTTTGTGCTTCACAAATTCGTCGGCACTGCGTAAACCGTCCTCATTGAGCACTTTGTCGTCGTCGACGACAATGGCATTATCAAGACTTCCGCCCAAAGCAAGATTATTTTTCCGCAGCATTTCAATGTCTTTCATGAAGCCAAAAGTCCTGGCCCTGCTCACTTCTTTAACAAAAGTAGTGGACGAAAAATCCATAGTGGCGGTTTTTACATGCTCATCAAATGCGGGGTGTTCAAAATCGATGGTAAACGTAACTTTAAATCCTTCAAAAGGCTCAAATGCCGCCCATTTATCACCCTCTTCAACCCGAATACTCCGCTTAATACGAATATACTGTTTAGGGCTATCTTGTTCCTCAACTCCAGCTGACTGCAATAAAAATACAAACGGTCCAGCACTTCCATCCATAATTGGAACTTCCGCCGCACTCACGTCAATGATTGCATTATCAATGCCTAAGCCTGCTAATGCAGAAAGCAAATGCTCCACTGTAGAAATCTTAACATCGCCGGCCACCAATGTTGTCGATAAGACCGTTTCACCGACATTTTCCGGCGTCGCATCAATAGTGACCGGTTGCGCTAAATCCACTCTACGAAATTTAATGCCGGTATTTGCTTCGGCCGGGCGCAACGTCAGATAGACCTTTTCAC
>JAUYMX010000300.1 GCA_030699345.1 Methylococcaceae bacterium | reverse complement strand
CAGATCAGGGCCGACAGGTTGATCGCGTGGGGCGACGTTACGGACAAATACAGCTCGGTTACTGGTGACCGGTCGTTCAAATTTTAGGTAATCGGCAATCGCTTGACCGGTTGCCGCTGGCAAGGGCATGACATCTTCACGTCGCCCCTTGGTTCCTCGTAGCGTGATGGTCGCGGCCGACCAGTCAATGTCATCAAGCCCTAGGTGAGCCACTTCACTGCTGCGCAAGCCAAGACCCAACGCGCAATGAACGATGGCTGCCGTTCTGCGTGCCGCAGTGCCGTCATACACAAGCGCCGCCAATAAGCGTTCGACTTCGTCGTTGCTCAATGTCTTCGGTAGCCTAGCTTGTTGCCAATTGGCCGGAAAGGACGTCACTCCAACTAAATGATGCACCTGATCACCCACAGTGGCACGATAACGAAAATAGCCGCGTAATGCCGAGATAGGCAAGCTGATACTGGCAGAAACCTTACAGAGCTTACTCTGGCTGGCGATAAACTTGCGTATATCGTCAGGTTTAATAGCGGAAATCACCACAGCGCGATCAGCAAACTGACCGATAAGCAAGCGGCGAATGATAGCAAGAGTGTGTTTACGTGTTTTGGGGGCGAGTCCTCGGACGTGATTCATATGATCATCGAATCGTTGTAATTCCTCATCTACTGGCGTTAGCCCTATTGATGGATCAGCAATAACTACATTGGCACGCAGCAGCACAAGCAGATGCCCAAGCGCAGCACTCAAATCTTTGCGGGCGATAAATACAGGGGCTTCACAGTGACAGCGAGGTAGGTGATCGTTAAGAAATTGTTGTATAAGTTTTTCATCGATGCTTTTAACATCAATATTGCACTCGCTAATCCAGTGTGCAAAGTGGGTCAGTCCGGCAAGGTAATTATTAATGGTGTTAGATGCATAGCGGCAGTCAAACAAATGCAGCATGAACGCATCAACGTAAGGTGCCAATTGGCTCTCAAATAGCCAACTGCTTGTATGGTGATCAGAGTACATATGAACCTCCTGAGGTGAGTGAGTTTTCACTTCAGGACTCAGGCAAAACTATGTCAAGCTTAACGTCTACACGTTAAGTGATTGTGCGATGGAATAAGGCTTTGCAGCCAATTGCTGTAGCCACTATTCATAGTTTGATTCTATGCATAGTTGGTA
>JAUYMX010000297.1 GCA_030699345.1 Methylococcaceae bacterium | reverse complement strand
GTAAAGCCATTCGTTGTGTTAGCAGCCTTAGATGGTGGTTTCGTCAGGCCCAATGAGATTTTTGATACACATGGTTTTTTGCAAGTCGGCAGACACGTAGTTAAGGATGTTCATAATTACGGGGCAATGGATCTAACACGTGTACTAAAAAAATCAAGCAATGTCGCTGTCAGTCAGATGGCGTTGCGCATGCCAGCTGAACATTTTTGGGGGGTTTATCATCAACTGGGCTTTGGCGTTGCGGCCGGGGCAGGATTTCCTGGAGAAGCTAGCGGTAGTTTACTGGCACATCAGCGCTGGGATGATTTTACCAAAGCAACTTTGTCGTTTGGTTATAGTCTAAATGCTTCTGCGTTACAGCTGGCAAGGGCTTACACAGTGCTGGCTGATGACGGAATTTTACATTCGGTGAGTTTGTTAAAACGAGACGAAGATCCTGACGCGAAGCGAGTTTTTTCTGCCAAAAACGCTAAAAAAGTTCGAGCCATGATGGAAACCGTCATCATGAAAGATGGTACAGCCTATGAAGCAAGAGTAGATGGTTATCGTGTCGCCGGTAAAACCGGCACAGTCAAAAAGGCCGGTGCGGGTGGTTATGTTGAGAACAGTTATTTTTCTGTTTTTGCAGGCCTGGCACCCGCTAGCGATCCACGCGTGATCATTGTGGTGATGATTGACGAACCCTCGGCCGGACAGTATTACGGCGGGCTGGTGTCGGCACCGGTGTTCTCCAAAGTGATGGCGGGCGCATTAAGAGTGCTTGAGGTTGCCCCTGATCAAGAAGGCACGATGCCAATCCTGCTGACAGGCAAGAGCAATTAGTAGGCTTGTGATGACCCTGAATGAATTATTGGCAGATCTTAATATCCATGTGGATGCTAGTTACGCACTGGACACAGTCATTACTGGCTTAGCATTGGATAGTCGTAAAGTTGATGAGGGCAATGTATTTATTGCACTGGCAGGTGCCAAATTTCATGGCTTGGAGTATTTAGATCAGGTTGTGCATAGTGGCGTAAGTGCCGTGCTGTATGAGCCAGCAGCAAATGGCGCGCAGTTGGCAGAGGCTTCTAAAGTTACACATGTTCCGGTTATTGCTGTCGAAGGACTAGCCGCTAAATTGGGAGCAATAGCCGCGAGGTTTTATCAGGATCCCTCGACAAAGCTTGATGTGATAGGCATTACTGGAACCAACGGTAAAACCTCCTGCAGTCAGTTTTTGTCACAAGTACTGGAAGATTGCGGAATCATCGGTACCTTAGGTTGGGGCCAGTGGGGAGGCCTAAAAGAGACTCTCAACACCACACCAGATGCACTGGAAGTGCAAAAGATACTGGCCGAGTTATTAAAGCAGGGCAAGCGGACGGTGGCAATGGAGGTGTCGTCTCACGGGTTGCAACAAGGAAGAGTAAATAGTGTTCGGTTCAAAGGCGCGGTGTTTACCAATATTAGTCGTGATCATTTGGATTATCACGAGACTATGGAAGCCTATGTTGACGCGAAGTTAAAAATTCTCAGCACTCCCGCTTTGGAATTTTCGGTGGTAAATCTGGATGATGCTTATAGTCAGGAAATTATTTCTGCAGTGCCCATGGATGCTCGTTTGTGGGCGTTTAGTACCGAAAGAAAATTGGCTCAGGAATCCAGCGATATTGCGAGCAAGTTAGCTAATCGAACGCCGCGTGTCGTTAATGAACATATTATTGCCAGCAACATCCAGCATAAAGACGCAGGCATTGAATTCGACGTCAGTTGGCGAGGGCAAACTCCCGGCAGCAATGCTTCCGCAGTGATCGAACGTCAAACAGTTAACGTGCCGCTTTACGGCGATTTTAATGTCGAAAACGTGTTGGCTGTGTTGACAGTCATGTTGGCATTAGGCCAAACACTGCAAGCCGCGACAGCAAAGCTTGCGAACATTAAACCGGTTGTGGGGCGTATGGAACGCGTTGGTGACAGTGCTGGTCCTTTAGTCTTTGTTGACTATGCCCATACCCCGGATGCTTTAGATAAAGTGTTGTCCTGTGCAAAGCAGCACAGTAAAGGTGCGTTGTGGGTGGTGTTCGGTTGTGGCGGTAATAGAGATGCTGGTAAACGACCCCTGATGAGAGCCAGTGCAGAAACTTGGGCCGATCATGTGATAGTCACTGACGACAATCCTCGTTACGAAAATGGTCAGGACATTGTCAATGACATACTGGCAGGCAGTCGTTCAGCGAAAATTGAAGTAATTCGCAACAGAGAGCAAGCCATAGATAAAGCGATAAAAACCGCGGCTTTGCACGATTGCATTGTGATTGCGGGCAAAGGCCACGAGCAATACCAAGAAATTGAAGGAGTACGAACATCTTTCTCTGACAGACAAGTGGCAATTGAGGCATTACGCATGAGATCCGCAAATTGATACGGAGGACGCAGTGCAAATGATGCTAAGTGAATGCGCCAAGGCGGTGCATGGTGATTTGATTGGCGAAGATGTTGCTGTCCGTTCGGTGAGTATTGATACCCGTGCGATTCAACCGGGTCAACTGTATGTCGCGATTAAAGGTGAAAACTTTGACGGCAATGCGTTTGTGGCACAAGCAATGCAGGCTGGAGCAACTGCGGCCATTGTTAATCAAAGTGGCGCAACTAATATCGTCGCAAACGCTTCGTACATCGTTGTCGATGATACTCGTTTAGCACTAGCTGAGTTGGCCGGTGTTTGGCGTTCTCGACTGATGACTTTGCCGACAGCTCCGGAACAATCTCTAGCGGTCGTCGGCATTACTGGCAGTAACGGCAAAACCACTGTTAAAGAGATGGTGGCTGCGATTTTAAGTGTTAACGGTAATGTGCTTTACACGCAGGGCAATTTGAACAACGACATCGGCGTGCCGTTGACATTGTTGCGGCTAAATGAACAGCATCGATACGCTGTGATTGAAATGGGTGCTAATCATCCGGGTGAGATTGCTTATACCAGCCGCTTTGCACAAGCGGATGTTGCAGTAGTTACCAATGCAGGTCCTGCGCATCTCGAAGGGTTTGGCAACATTGAGGGCGTAGCCAAGAGTAAAGGGGAGATTTATCAGGCCCTAAAACAAACAGGCACAGCGATTATTAATCGTGATGATGCTTTTTTTGATTACTGGAAGTCAGTGGTTGGCGCCAGAAAAGCAATTACGTTTGGGTTTCATCAAGACGCGGACGTGACAGCAAAGAGCGTGAAGCTGGAGATTTTGGCGAATGCAAACATCGAAGCCACAGTAAAGAGCGCTCGGTTTGCTACCCGTTTTGAACTGCTTACTGCCAACGGCGGTATAGAAATAAATTTAAGACTGGCTGGTCGGCACAATGTGATTAATGCCTTAGCAGCCGCGGCTAGCGCCATCGCATTAGACATAGAGCTGGATCAAATTAAGCAGGGCTTGGAAAGCCTACAGCCGGTAAAAGGCCGACTGCAGCCGCTGATAGGGCAGCGCGGCAATATTGTTATTGATGATACTTACAACGCAAATGCAGCATCGCTGGAAGCCGGGCTTGATGTGTTAATCAATTGCCCGGGTCAGCCTTGGTTGATCTTGGGCGCGTTTGGCGAACAAGGCCCTGATAGCGCCAAAATACATCAAGACCTTGGCGAGCTCATCAAGGCAAAAGGCATAGTGCGATTAATGGCCGTGGGAGCCGATGCACGTAATACCGTACAGGTATTTGGGCAAAGTGGACGTTTTTTTGCAACACAAAATGAATTAATAGAGGCCCTTAAGAATGAACTTACGGGCGGTGAAGCCATTTTAATCAAAGGCTCAAGAGCGCAACGCATGGAGAATGTGGTGGCAATGCTACTTGAGACAACAGGAACTTAGCGGATGCTTCTTTATTTTGCAGATTATTTGATGACTTTCGAGGGCGGATTTAGGGTATTTCATTACCTGACTTTTCTCGCGATTCTTGGTGCCCTTACCTCGTTGATCATTAGTTTTATCATCGGTCCAGTGATGATCCGCAAGCTTAGTCGCAACAAAATCGGACAAAGCATCCGTGAGCTAGGGCCTGAATCGCATTACGAGAAAAAAGGCACCCCCACCATGGGTGGAACCCTCATTTTAGTGGCTATCGCTTTTAGCACTTTATTGTGGGCAGATTTAACTAACCGTTATGTCTGGGTGATTTTGTTGGTGACTTTGGGGCATGGCGTGATCGGGTTTATTGACGATTATCGTAAAGTGATCAAAAACAATAGTGATGGCTTATCGGCTAAAGCCAAGTATTTTTGGCAGTCAGTCATTGCGCTGGCTGCAGCCATTTTTTTATACAA
>JAUYMX010000296.1 GCA_030699345.1 Methylococcaceae bacterium | reverse complement strand
ATGTCCGGGTGAGTGCTGGCATCCGTTCGCGCTTCGGCGAGCCAGTCTTCGGTTTGATCGAGCGTGCCATCCAATAGTTCTTCTGGATGCAAGGCGGCATTTTCTAATTCGAGTTTGTTTAATAAACCTACCCACAATTTTTTAATACCTTGCTTATCGGCATTGCGGATGGACTTAGGTACGTCAGCTTGCGGTTTAGTTAATGCGCACAAGGCTTCGATTTGCCAATTCAATTGGCTAACGCTTAGCACCGGCAAATCGAACAACATCGCAATGCGATAAATGTCGCCGCGAGTGATGGTTTTATCGTTAGCAACGCAAATGATTTGCTCTGCCTGTAAATCTGGTCTCGACGCTAATGCGGCGGACAGGTCTTGCTCGGTAATACGGCCTTGCTGATAAAAAGCGCGGAACTGCGCTTCCGGTAAATAGCCGTCGGTACCGGTGATTGCTTTAAATGCGGCAAGCGCCTCATCAAACGGTAAATGTTGAAAACCATGCAAGGTGTTGTGATGTACGAAATCCAGAATCGGTCCCTGGCCGGGCAGAACGTGATCTAAATGTTCCAGCGTGTGGCTGATTTGTTCTCGTAATGAGTGTGGGTTGCTATTCATTATCGGTACCAATTTAGTACAGCAGGATACGTATATAGAGCCGCACAGTTAAGCCGTTCGTGGTGAGCTGGTCGAACCATGATCGGCTTAACTGTGCTGCTCGGATTTTTCCATTCACCCTTCGACAAGCTCAGGGCGAACGGAAAAATTCTCAGCTTAATGGCAGTGCTGGTAAGCACTACCCTCTGGGGCATAAATGCGTACCCTACAAAATTCATAAAATTCTCAACTTGATCAGGCGATTCATATCTGCAAGCGTGGCTTGCGACAATTCAATTAATGGCGTTGGCATGAGTCCGAAAAACACGATGCCTGCTACTAATATTCCGGCGGCTAATAATTCCGGCGGACGTAAATCTTCAAGCTGCTGCATGCTTGGTTTGGCAGGGCCGGTGAAGAGCATGTTAAGCGTTCGCAAGGCATAGGC
>JAUYMX010000295.1 GCA_030699345.1 Methylococcaceae bacterium | reverse complement strand
CGGCATCGTGTCACCGGACGGCAAAGAAGGCAAGCAATCGCATGCTGAGCAGTTTGCCGAGCAAGGCATACCGTTCATTTTTGATCCAGGCCAAGGCATGCCGATGTTTGACGGTGAAGAACTGCTTAAATTTTTGGATTTGGCTACGTGGGTCACGTTAAATGACTACGAATCCGAATTGATGCAGCAGCGTACCGGCTTAACGCTGGAACAAGTTGCTGAGAAAGTTGAAGCGTTGATTATCACTTTAGGCGCAAGCGGTTCGAAAATTTATACCGAAGGTAAAATCATAGATATTCCTGCCGCTAAGCCAAATGCGTTACTCGATCCTACCGGTTGTGGTGACGCCTATCGTGCTGGTTTGTTGTACGGATTGACGAATGAATTAGGTTGGGAAATTACCGGGCGTATCGCATCGCTGCTGGGCACCATCAAAATCGAACATAACGGCACACAAAATCATGTGTTTGATCTGGACAGCTTTAAATTGCGCTACCGCGACAGCTTTGGTTCGTCGTTCTAATTTGTCCAGCGCCCTTAAGAAATTTTGAAATGATGGGCTGGCAAGGCGCTGACTGAGCTGTTGCCGATCTCTGACTTGGTTTTTAAAGTCAGAGATCGGCGCTATTATCTTGATCTTTTGTGCCCCAAAGTAGCCACTGTCAGTGACATACGAAGCAAGGGCAAACATTGAGCGGTTATGCCGCAAATACCACCTGATTCCTACCGCCACGTTTGGCTTGATACATGGCATTATCAGCCCGACTGATAAAGCTATCTAAGGTGTCTTCAGTACACAAACTACTTATACCTAAGCTAGCCGTTACTTTAATGGCATTCATATCGTAAGCCAACGTGTGCTGCTCAATTGAAGTGCGAATGCGCTCCGCCAATAATTTGGCGCCTTCAATATCAGTGTCACTGAGTAAAATTACAAATTCCTCGCCACCAAAACGGAATACCAGATCACTACTGCGTAGATTTTCCTTAATCCATTTCGCAACAGCAGTTAACGCGACATCACCACAAGAGTGACCGTACTGATCATTAATGCTTTTAAAATGATCGATGTCTAAAAACAGCACGGATAACGCTTTGTTACCACGCATTGCCAAGCTCATTTCGCGTTTTACGGAATCATCAAAAGAGGCGCGGTTATTGGTTTGTGTGAGCGGGTCTGTATATGCCATCTTCAATGCTTGATGATACAAA
>JAUYMX010000283.1 GCA_030699345.1 Methylococcaceae bacterium | reverse complement strand
TCTGGGCGCGATCAAGAATTTTCTGCCTGAAGAGGGCTTTATTGATTCTGCAATGCGCGGAGGCATGTCTCTAGCTAAGAAAGACATTGAGGGTATAACTACACTGTTGATTGATGCAGAAATGAAGATGTTTGCGGGCCTGCAAACACCAGTGATTTTCCTTCAAAACGTGGTAGTGGATTTCCTTCTTGGTTTGGGTTTTAACGAAGCTTTTCGTATATTTGCCAACCACGTAAAGGCCAGATACGGTGCGGAACCTGGGTTTATTACTATGAATATGCCGAAGTTGCTGGATGTTTTAGAAGAACTGGGTATAGAAAATCCAATCGTGTGTGCAAATATTAATAAGGTTGGTTTTCGGATGTCTGGCGGATTTGAGGCTTATGAGAATTCGCTGAGGGACAAGAAGTTTCGTGCAATTGCAATGTCGGTCTTTGCTTCAGGCGCGATTCCACCAGAAGAGGCTATTGAGTGGATTTGCGAGCAGCCGAATATAGAATCGATTGTTTTCGGCGCTTCTAGTCGGGGAAATATACGTTCAACGCGAGAACTTGTTGATCGTTATTGGCAAAAAGGTCAGCTTTAACACCGCTGTTTAAACTTTGCTAAAGCAAGCCGCAAGAGTTTAGCGAATATGCTTTTAGCGCGGGGAGCGAAGCAGGTGGACTTTAGCCCTCTGCGACCCGCGCGAACCCAGTTACTTTAAGTAGGTGGGTGTTAATTGAGCAACCACTGCCGCTGAAACCCGGTAACCGACTTGATTGAGTTCGGCGATAACGGCCTCAGCATCTGCAATCAAGGTTTTGCGTTGCGCAGCAAACAACAATGCCGCCGTACCGACTATAACCAATTGCTTGCGCAAGGCTTGTTTACACGCTAAGCCATCATCTAGAATTAACAAGGTGTTGCTGTGTGTTTGTAAGGCATATTCAATGCTGGATTGCTCGCCTAATCCCAAACTTCTTGATAATGGATGTTTAAAAGTCGGATTATCCACTCGCTGTAACCAACCCGAATCCAACGCCTGTTTGATTAAAACAGCATCGCTGGATTGTCCTCGCAAACA
>JAUYMX010000154.1 GCA_030699345.1 Methylococcaceae bacterium | reverse complement strand
GGCATTCAAATGTTACCGACTCGTCATCCTGGGTAATAATTTTGACCTGATGTGTACTTGCCATTAACTACAGCTCCTGTTCAACCTGGGTGTTTTGGCGTTTCATGTTAAAAAAAGTCATCACATGTTCCACAGAACGCTTTGAAGCTTCTAAGGTCAATGAACAGCCTTCTTGAACAAGTTTGTTGTCTTGATAGATGGTCCATCGCCACATAAATTCCAAATCTTCTGTATAGGCAGTGTAGGGTTGTGAATCGTACAACTTGGTCAGTTCAGAATTCATTGTCGGTATATCGTGGGTTTGCGAGTTGGACTCTGCGTTTAATAGCTCTAACATGGCTCACCGTGGTTATTTAAATTTCGGATACGTAGATTGGGCTGGCGCAAGCCAACCCAACAAAACTCGTGAAGTTAGTTTTGTTGGGTTGCCAAACAGCGGCAACCCAACCTACTTAATTACTGCAAAGTGATGACTTTAACGCCACGTACTTTACGTAACTCCTCTAGCGGCAATGCGTAGTAATCAGTATTTCTAAGCTCCATTAGTTTGGTGCCTAATTGACGATCAGCGTCTAGGAAGACATTGACCGGCAAGATAGGTGGCTTGTTAGCCAGCCTAAAGTTGATATGAATACGCTCTGCTTCGTACATATCTGTCGTTGCATTCATTTTAGCGACAGCGGCATCGGCTACTTTTTGCGCATTCTCGCCAGTGGCAGAGTTGTTAAGAAACTGGGTATCGTTAAATTCTTTGTGTTTTAACAACGCCACTTTTTCTTCGATTTTTAACTCAATCCATTGGCCGTCAAGTTCTAAAGAAAAATCAGTTTTAAACGGACTCAAGTGTTTCGCACGAAAGTCAGTTAAAAGCTTAACGCCTTCTGCCAGTGTATTTGCTGCTGCGATTTTTTTAACCCATGCATCACGGTTAGGGTTGTCATGAATATTTGCCATGGTTATCTCCTATGCTTTTTCCAAGTCTTTCAGTTTGACATCAAGACCCATCAATTCTGACGTGATGGTAAATGTTTCACCCAAGGTATAAGCGCGACCAATAGTTGAAGACACATCCACTAAAAAATCATAAACACTGAAATTTTTACCTAACAGCTCAGATACTTCAGTACAGTCGACTTCAATTTTGCCGGTTGCTTTCAGCCACCAGTAACCCGCACGGTCTTCAACGACCAAGGTTGGATTATCAGCTTTACGATCACCAAGCAGAATTTCCTCAACCACTGAGTTCATTTCATCGGATTTTTTCAACACTAACACCACTTCATGGCTTTCATGAACGGTTTGATTTTCTTCAGCGAAGTATTCATCAGCAAAGGCTTTACCAGTCTTTGCCATGATGCCTGAGCCATACGCATTTGAACTTTTAGACATAATAATTCCTTATTTAAGACCAGTTAACACGGTTTTAATCAGTGCAGAGGTATCGACTTTGTAGCCGATTGGATCTGCGTAATCGCGTTTCCAATCGTCAAATACACGTTCTAAAGCCGCTTCGATGGCGTCT
>JAUYMX010000269.1 GCA_030699345.1 Methylococcaceae bacterium | reverse complement strand
GGGCATTTGTCGCTGCTGTTTTATAACCGTAATGCGATGGTTTACACCAATGCCCTCAAAGGTAGCTGGCGCTTGCAACAATTACTGGATGACAGTTATTTAGGCAAGGGCGCAAAGCTCACGCCGCCTAACCCGCAATATCCACATGAAGTTGTCGACTTTCTTCAGCAGCAAGGGTTTGAAATAACAACGCATACCGGCATTCGCGTGTTTAACGACTATATGACTAAAGAGGTTCTTGACAATAGTCCGAGTGAGCAATTGTTCGCACTGGAATATCGCCATTGCCGAATGCCAACGTACCGCGACATGGGGCGTTACGTCCATCTCGTTGCGCGGCGGCTCGTTTTTTAGTGCATTTTTAATAAGCTGGTTTTGTGTATTTTTATGGAGGATTATCTGTGAATCAAAAATGGGTGTTTTTATTCGTCAATATTTTGATTGTATTGCTCTTTACAGGATGTACTTCCGAACAGATTTTCGCTACGGGTCAGGCTTATCAACGCAATCAATGCATTAAAGTTGCCGACCAAGATGCAAGTAGTCAGTGCCTAAACAGATCAAACACGCGTTACGACGACTATAAATACGAAGTTGATAAAGCCAATAAATAACTTTTTTTACTCGAAAATGATGGTTTAGAGTCCACGATAGATCGTAGGTTTGCCATTATCTTTTACCATTAAATGCAGCAACCATTCTGTTGAGTTGCTGCAAATCATTCTTTCCGTGTTGTTTTCCATAGCGCAGCTTGATAAATAGTTGAGTGATGTGTTCGATACCGGCGGCCTGTTCTGGCAATGATTTTTTGGCTCTTGTAGCAAAGTCTTTAGCACCTTCGCCAGGTTTTTTTCTTAAGCCATTCTTGGCTAGCTTTTTACAAAAACGTTGATAAGCCAGAACGGCTGGGTCGACAGTTTTGCTAGGGTTTCGTAACAGTAGCCAGCAAAGCATTGCTGTTATCACGCCGATGATGCCCGCCATCCAGTAAATCATGGTCTTTAGATCGCTAATCCCAAGTGACGATAAAAACTGACTTTGATTTTTGTTGTCGTAATTGATGACCCAGC
>JAUYMX010000266.1 GCA_030699345.1 Methylococcaceae bacterium | reverse complement strand
GCCGTGTCCGCAGTTATCTGTCTACTTGTCGGAAAAACAATGTTTCGGCCACTCAGGCGTTAAATCTCCTTTTCGACGGCAAGCTGCCAGATTTTATGACGTAACTGTTGCCACGCGAATTGACGCTGAATAGTTACGATTATTTTTACTAAAAACCGTACTTATCACATTGAGATTACTATAATGGCCTGCTAATCCGTTGCCACGAAAGGACTTTCTATGTCAGATATAAATAACGATTCCAAAGAACTTAATGCAGGCAAGGTACAAATCTGGGTAAAAAAAGAAACGCAGGAATATGAAGAAGAACTGCGCAGGCTTCAGGTCGAGCTGTTGAAGTTTCAAAACCATGTCAAAGAAGAAGGTCTACGCGTTTTGATGCTGTTTGAAGGCCGCGATGCCGCGGGCAAAGGCGGCACTATCAAGCGTATTACCGAACATTTAAATCCGCGTGGCGCGAAAGTCGTGGCGCTGGAGAAGCCGTCTAATACCGAAAGAACCCAATGGTATTTTCAACGTTACGTCAATTACTTGCCATCAGCCGGTGAAATGGTGTTATTTGATCGCTCTTGGTATAACCGGGCAGGTGTTGAGCCGGTGATGGGCTTTTGCAGCGAGGTAGAGCACAAGGAGTTTTTACGTGAGACGCCGGAATTTGAAAAAATGCTGGTCAATTCCGGGATTATTTTTATCAAATTCTACTTTTCAGTCAGTAAAAAAGAACAAGCTCGACGTTTTAACGGCCGCATTAATGATCCGCTGAAGCAGTACAAAATTTCACCCGTAGATATGGAAGCGCAAAAGCTGTGGGACAAATACACTATCGCTAAGTATTCCATGCTGCTTTCCACCCACATGCCTTATGCGGAGTGGACAGTAATAAAATCCGACAACAAAAAGAAGGCGAGAATAAACTGCATCAAATATATTTTATCGCACGTGGATTACCCGGATAAAATTGCCGATGACCAGTTACAAATAGATCAATCCATTCTGTTGAACGGCTCGAATGAGTTAAAAAGAATGGAATTGAACATGAATAAGGCTTTATAAGCGAGGTTCCCCAATGAAAAACGCACTTCGTAAACGTAAATTAATCAGCGCGGTAATTCTGGCACTATTGACCAGTAGTTGCGCCGAAGAACCTTTAGTTAAACCTACTGAACCCGATGACTCTGTCGTGCCTTACTCGGACACGCTGGCAGGGCCTGGACAGACTGATAATTTGCCGGGGCACAAACCCTTAACTGGTATTTACGCTCAGTACTCACCGGTAAAAAGTTTTATCAAGCACATGGTGCGCACCCATAATTTTTCCGAGGATTATCTCAACGGCTTGTTCTCAAATGCCACGCGTTTGGAATCGGTACTACGTTTGGAAAATGCGCAAGGCTATCAAGGCCCGGTCACGCCTAAGCCGGGCAGCTGGACGCGCTATCGCAAACAGTTTCTGACTGACGCACATATCAATAACGGCGTGCAATTTTGGTCCAGCAATGCCGATGTCGTACAAAAAGCCAGTGCAACTTATGGCGTTGATCCTGAATATATTGTTGCGATTATTGGCGTGGAAACTTTTTTTGGCCGTAACGTCGGTAAAACTCGCACGTTTGATGCTTTGGCGACGTTGGCGTTTGACACCCAACGACGCTCGAAGTTTTTTACTACTGAACTGGAAAATTTCTTACTCATGAGCCGCGAAGAAGGCTTATCCGCGCGTGAAACTGTCGGCTCTTGGGCGGGCGCATTGGGCTTAGGTCAGTTTATGCCCAGCAGTTTTCGCAGTTTAGCGGTCGATTTTGATCATGATGGCAAACGCAATTTATGGCAGCCTCATGACGCCATCGGCAGCGTCGCGCACTACTTTTCCAAAAACGGCTGGCAGGTAAAGCAACCGGTGACTGAGCCGATTCGCGGCAACGCCGGAGCAAGCAGCATAACGCTCAGTACTGATCATGGTAATGAATATTGGCGGGTCCATCCCAATTTTAAAGTCATCAAAAAATACAATAACAGCGACAAATACGCGATGGCGGTGCATCAACTGGCACAAGCAATTAAACAACAGTATGTCTCAGCCGCAATCAGCCGCTACTGAATTAACTAAGAATGACCAACCAGATAATGCCTACTTTATCGCTACCGGCAAACACTGAAGGCCGCGATTTTGTCATAGGCGATTTGCGCGGTGCATTCGATTTGCTGGAGCATGCGTTGGCCGCAGTATTTTTTAATCCCGATACCGACCGATTGTTTTCAGTCGGTAACGTGGTGGGTAAACAATCCGATTCCGCTAACTGTATCGATTTTTTTAATAGGCCCTACGTGCATGCGGTACTTGGCGATAATGAAGCCAGCCTGATCAACCTGTATAACCAGATCGGCACTGCTACACCCAATTACCTGATTCGCGGCGAACAACTCTGCAAAAAAGGCCTGAACTGGTGGCTTGAAATTAGTGCTGAATTAAAACAGGCAATCATTAGTTCGTTGAAAACGTTACCTGTGCTGATTGAAACCGAAACGTTGTCAGGTTTAAAAGTCGGCGTTATCCACGGCGAAGTACCGATGGATATGGATTGGCAGGTATTTAGGGCACACATTGAAGCGGCTGATCAGCAAACATTAGCCACCGTCATACAGGGCGGCGACCGGGTTAAAGCAAATAACAGAACACCAGTTGCCGGTATTGATCGCATCTTTGCTGGTCACTCTATTGTCTTTCCGGAAGACGAAGAAGGTTTGCCGATTTACGGCAACGTTATCATGACCGATACCGGCGCGGCCGTAACCCTAAAGCCTCAATGCGGCGGGCTTTCTATCATCGACATGGATTCGTTAAACAGCATCATGATAGAAACCCACAAATACAGTAAAGAGCGCAAAACCGGCGATCCAGCACGACTGGACATTCCTGATATTTTTAATATTTTGGAAGATTCGTAACTATTCAGCGCGTTTCTTTGCAGGACAGAAGCAATACGGGTATGAGCGACGCCCTCCTCGCGATTTAAAGCCCTCGGTCGCGACGTGGGCGTCGCTCCCACAATACTCTTTCACAGCAATCAACTGATGCTGATTAGTTACGATGATTCTTTGTTAAATTAATCCCAAAATTAACCAAGTACCTGCCCCACCTTCTCACCCAATTTAACCGGCTTTTCAGCACTAAAGCCTTCATCCCATTGCGCAGCATCTTTGCCAAACAGCACGACAATGGTTGAGCCCATGTTAAATCGGCCCATTTCTTCACCTTTTTGCAAGGTCGGGGCGTTGTCTTGATAGTTCCAAGTCTTAACTGAACTCACAGAAGGTGGCGTGACCACGCCATGCCAGACGGTTTCTACGCTGGAGACAAAAATCGCCCCCACCAGCACCAACGCCATCGGACCGGCTTCGGTATCGAAAATAGCGACAACGCGTTCATTTCTGGCAAACAAACCGGGGACTGATCGTGTAGTTGCGGTGTTGACGCTAAATAATCGACCGGGGACATGCACCATTTCTCTCAATGTGCCGGTCAACGGCATGTGCAGCCGGTGATAGTCTTTTGGCGACAGGTAAATGGTAGAAAACACCCCGTTATTGAACGGCGCGGCACGCTCGGCGCTGCCGCCCAGCAAATCGATTGCAGTAAAGCTTTTGCCTTTGGCCTGAAAAATATTGCCGTCAGTGATATTGCCCGCCTGGCTAACCACGCCATCGGCTGGACTTACGATGACGCCCTGTTCGCCTGCCAATGGCCTGACGCCGGGTTTTAACTCACGGGTAAAAAAATGGTTAAAACTAAGGTAAGCGTTAATGTCGGGCTGTAACGCTTCATCCATATTAACGCCGTAATGTTTGATGATTTCGCGGATAAACAGGTTTTTCCAGGTTTTATTTTCGCAATGGGTCAACTTGCTCATCAGGCCCGACAAGGCATGATGCGGCAGCAAATATTGGGGCAAGGTAGTCAGGGTGTCTTTAATAGTCATGTGTTCGCAAGCTGTTTTTACTGAGGAGTTTTGCCGCTTAAAAAATACGCGAATGCGATGATTTCTGCGACGGCAAGATACAGTTCTTTAGGGATTTCATCACCCAGCGGAATCTGGGCAAGAATATTGACTAGCTCCGGATCGTTTTGTAAGGGGATGTTGTGTTTTTCGGCTATCTCAAGAATTTGCTGGGCGGTAAGGCCGGTGCCTTTGGCCGTTACCTTTGGTGCATTTTTGCCGTCGTATTTTAACGCGACGGCAATATCGCTGGTGTAATAGGTTTTGGTCATGCGTTACGGCAGGGTAACTAACTCCGGCGCCTGCCAGTTGCTGTCTTTATGCTCAACAATCACGCTGGTGTAAATGCCGCCGCGCACATTAAACTCGCCGCGAATGCGAATAAAGTTAGGCTGGATGGCTTTAACGATGTCGTTAAGAATGCCATTGGTTATCGCTTCATGAAAGGCGCCTTCCTCACGAAACGACCACATGTATAACTTTAGTGATTTAAGCTCTACACACAGCTTGGCGGGTACATATTCGATTTGAAAAGTAGCAAAGTCAGGCTGGCCGGTTTTCGGGCACAAACAGGTAAATTCAGGCACATCAAAGCGAATTGTGTAATCGCGACCGGGCTGAGGATTGTCGAAGGTTTCCAGATTTTTGCTTGGTTGTGTAGTCATGTTGTCTTTAATTTTATGTGTTAAAAAAGTCGAATCTCAAGGCAATATCGTTAATAATGCCCGGCTACTTACTAATATACCGGGACATTCTACCAGTTATGCGACTGGAAAAAATCAAACTTTCTGGCTTCAAATCCTTTGTTGATACCACCGTTATTCCGATAACCGGCAACCTGACGGCGATTGTCGGCCCCAATGGTTGCGGCAAATCCAACATCATTGATGCGGTACGCTGGGTGATGGGTGAAAGTTCAGCTAAGCATTTGCGCGGCGGCAGTATGGCCGATGTCATTTTTAACGGTTCATCCGGTCGCAAACCAGTGAGCGTGGCGTCGGTAGAACTGGTGTTCGACAACAGCGAAGGCAAGCTGGGCGGCGAATATTCCCAATACGACACTATTTCCATTAAGCGTCAGGTCAGTCGTGACGGGCAATCTTTGTACATGCTCAATGGCTCGCGTTGCCGACGCAAAGATATTACCGATATTTTTCTGGGCACCGGCTTAGGCTCCAGAAGTTACGCAATTATCGAACAAGGCACTATCTCGCGGATGGTGGAAGCCAAGCCGGAAGACTTGCGCGTTCAC
Organism: Methylococcaceae bacterium; assembly: GCA_030699345.1. Classification (GTDB taxonomy): domain Bacteria; phylum Pseudomonadota; class Gammaproteobacteria; order Methylococcales; family Methylomonadaceae; genus JABFRC01. The sequence continues at coordinate 6,302 of JAUYMX010000266.1, read as the reverse complement.
ATCGAAGAAGCGGCCGGTATTTCCAAATATAAGGAGCGCCGTAGCGAAACAGAAACCCGCATGCAACATACCAGGGAAAATCTGGAGCGCCTGGATGACTTACGAGAAGAAGTTGAAAAACAAATCAAGCATCTGCAAAAGCAAGCCGAAAAAGCCGAAAAATACACTGAGTTAAAAAAAGAAGAGCGCCGTTACAAATTGGAACTACTGGCAATGCGCTGGCAGACCTATCACCAAGCTGCACAGACACTGGAAAACAAATTACACACCGTCGCCGCTGAACATAATCGCCTGTTTGTAGAATTGCGCGATCTGGACACCAACATCGAAAACAAACGCGCCGCGCATAAAGCCCAGCAACAACATCTGGACGTTGCTCAAGGTGATTTTTACGGCATCGTGGCCCAAGTCAGCAGTCTTGAGCAAACCATTAAGCACAACGAATTGAGTCACGAAGAAACTGCACGAGAAATTAGTCGCTTGCAACAACAAGCCGAGCAATCTCAGCAACAATTGGAGATTGATTTTCAGCAACTTGAAGAAATTAAAGAAACCTTACTTGAAACCGAAGAATCCCTGATCATTGCCCAAGAAAGACAAGAAGACTTTCTGCACAATCAAGAAGACATGCAGCAACAGCGTAGCAATTGGCAATCCCAATGGGATGAATATCGCACCACCAGCGCCAAATACCGGGAACAGGGCGAAATTCAACGGGTAAAAATTACCCAATTGGAAAACCAAGACCGGCAGCTGCAAGGCCGCAAGGACAAGCTGCAAGAAGAACACAGCCAACTTGCCGGTAGCCAATTGCGCGAGGACATCGCCACGCTGGACAACCATATTGAGCTGATTGAAGACCAACGCGACGAGCTTCACAACACGCTTGAGCAGTTGCATCAGGAAATCGGCGAACGCCGCCAGCAAGTCAAACATCATCATGACCAGCTGCATAGTCACCGGTCGGAGCAGCATAGCGTGCGCGGCAAAATCACCTCGCTGGAATTATTGCAGCAACACGCCATGGGCAAGGACAACAAACACCTAAGCGCTTGGCTGGAACAAAACCAGTTAACCGGCAGCCAACGTCTGGCTGAAATAATCAACGTGCAAACCGGCTGGCACAACGCCGTGGAAACCGTGTTAGGCAGTTATCTGGAGGCAATTTGCATCGACAATGCTGATGCGGTTATTTCAGCACTGGCGCAACTTAGCGAAGATTCCATCTCTTTATTGGAAAAACGCGACGCTCAGGCCGGTAACAGTAATCCCAACGCCCAACGTTTACTCGACAAAGTCACCGCCCCTTGGAATTTAAGCGCCCTGCTTGCGGGCGTTTACAGTGCCGACAGCATTGAAGAGGCGCGGCGACTGTCTTTGCAATTGCAAGCGCACGAATCGGTGATTACCGCAGACGGCACCTGGTTTGGTCCGGGCTGGATAAAAATCATCCGCAGCAAAGACAGTAAGACCGGCGTACTGCAACGCGAGCAGGAATTGCGCCTGCTTAAACAGCGTCAGGAAGAACTGAACCTACAAATTGATGAAATTGAAGAGCAGCTGGAAAGCACCGAAACCAGCCTTAAACATGCCGAGCATCAGCGCGAATCCATCCAGAGCCAGCATAACCAGTTAAGTTCAGAATTATCACAAAAAAAATCCCAAGTCAGCGCTCAATCCGCGCACCTTGAACAACAACAACGCCGCTTGAAACAATTGAGTGATGAGCTGGAAGACATCCAACGTACCGGCTCCGATCATGCCGAACAAATCGCCGAAGCTCAAATGCTGTTGGAGCAAGCCGAAACCGTTAGCGCCAGCCAGGAGCAACAACGGCAAACGCTGGAATCGTTAAACCAGGAGCTGCAAGCGCGCCAGCAAAATACCGAGCAAACCGTTAACGAAGCCAGACAACAGGTGTATAGCCTGATCGCTAAGATTGAATCGTTGCGCAGCTCTGAGAGTTCGACCACCAAACAAATCGAACGTTTGCAATTGCAACATGAGCAATCGTTGGAGCGCATCGGTGAGCTGGAAAATAAACTTCATCACACACTGACGCCGCTTGATGATGAAAAATATCGCCTGGAACAACTTAGCCTGCAAAAAAATCAACTGGAAGCTGAGTTAAAAACCCAACGTTTGCTGCAAACGGACATTGAAACTGCCATCAGCCAAGCCGCCGAGCAACATAGCCGCGTGCAGCGTGCCCTGGAAAGTCAAAAAGAAGCGCTGGATAAACTCCGCTTTGAGTTGCAGGAAAGCCAAGTTCGCCAACAAACCGTCAATGAACAACTCAAAGAAATCGATGCCGATGCCAGCCTCGTGCTGCAAACGCTGCCCGCCCATGCCGATGAACACAGCTGGAAACGGACCGTGGATGATTTAGCCGGGCAGATCGAACGCTTAGGTACGATCAACCTGACAGCGATAGATGAATATCAAGCGCAATCGGCACGGATGAATTTTTTAAACGAACAACATGCCGACTTGATTGAAGCATTACAAATGCTGGAACAAGCCATTAATCAAATTGATAAGGAAAGTCGGCTGCGCTTCAAGGAAACATTCGATAAAATAAACACCGGTTTACAGGAAAAATTTCCTAAATTGTTCGGTGGCGGTCAGGCGTATTTGGAGCTGACTGAAGATGATTTGCTGGAATCCGGCGTTAACATTATTGCCAGACCGCCCGGTAAGAGAAATAGTTCCATTCATTTATTATCGGGTGGAGAAAAAGCACTGACCGCAGTAGCGTTGGTGTTTTCAATTTTTGAACTCAATCCCGCGCCATTTTGTTTGCTGGATGAGGTTGATGCGCCACTGGATGATGCCAATGTGGGGCGGTTTTCAAAAATGGTCGAAGAGATGTCAGCATCGGTGCAGTTTCTGTATATTTCCCATAACAAAGCCACAATGGAAATTGCAAAGCAGCTAGCCGGTGTTACCATGAAAGAGCCCGGGGTGTCCCGGATGGTCGCAGTTGATATTGAAGAAGCAGTGAGTCTGGCGGAAAACTAATGGATAAAGAAATTTTAAGAATAGTAATTATTGCCACCGGTCTACTGATCGTATTGGTGATGTTGGCATGGGCCTATTTAAAAGATAAAAAAGCCCGCGAAGATGATGAAATCTTCGGCGACGAAATCGACGTCAACCCGGATCCTTCTTTGGTCGTAGACAATGATGACGACGATTTTGACGTTGTGCCTGTGCGCACAACCAGAGAGCCAATATCTGAAGATCAGTACTTCGACGAAGAAGACAATGACGATAATTGGTACGGGGATGATGAACCTGAAGACCAACAACCACGTCTTATTACCCCGGCAATTATCCAATTCAGCATTATCACTAAAGCAGACGAAGACTTTAATGGCGCAGATTTGGTCAATGCCTTTAATAAAGTCGGCCTCGAATACGGCAGCTTGAAGATATTTGAACGTTTGGATGCCAATCGTCTGGTTGATTTTGGCGTCGCCTGCATGGTCGAACCAGGTACCTTCCCTGACCATGACCTGGAAAACTTTTATTGCCCAGGCATAGTATTTTTCATGCAGCCTGAAGCCTTGGATGATGCGCAAGCAGTGTTTGATGACTATGTTGAAACCATCAAATGGCTGGCCGAACAGCTCGATGGCGTGATTCTGGACCACAGAAGACAACCACTCACTGACGCCACCGTTACAGCTATCCGGCAAAGTTTATAACTGATGTTACGCAGTTTAGATTTAAAAAATATTGTGTCGCAAGCGACGATTTTTTTAAATCGGGTTCCCGCACCCGAAGGCGTGATACTTTCTTTTGCTTCGCCTCGGCAACTGCTCCCTGCGTTGCCCTACCTCCTGCATCCTTGCAGTCGAAAAGAAAGTATCCAAAGAAAAGGCCGCCCGGATACCGCTTATTTCCTGCGCGCTGCCGTTGTCATCGGGGGTTGCCAAATGGGGCTCCTGCCCCATTGTCAACGCACGGTCTCCTTGGCGTGCCCCTTCGGGCTATTCCCGAGGACAACGTCAGTGCTCGGCGCGGTATACGGGAGTTTTGGTTACGCTGCGCGTAACATCAGTTCATAAGACAAACTTCACAAATAATGGCCAGCAAACCCCGGGTAAGCGAAGCGCAGCTTTCACCAGAACGCATTCAAGAAATTGCTGCACAAACAAATGCCAGCGCATTATCCGATGAGGAGCTGCTGGCATTTTTGCAAGTGTGTAATGCTAGTTATCGTAGCGGTGAGCCGCTCATTTCCGATGCGCTTTACGATGCTGTGTTTCTAGCAGAACTACAAAACCGCCATCCACACCACCCATTTCTGGAATCTATCGAACCGGAATCTGCAAAAGCCTTCGGCGCTAAAACCGTTACCCTACCCCAGCACATGCTCTCCACGGAAAAGACTTATTCGCTGGATGGCATAGAACGCTGGTTAGCCCGTATCGCCAAAGCTGCAGAAGAAACCGGTCTGGACTTTGCCAGCCTGACATTTAGAGCCACACCTAAGTTAGATGGTTTTGCCGCTTATGATGATGGCAGCATGCTTTATACCCGTGGTGATGGTCGCAAAGGCACCGACATCAGTCGTGTCTTCGAACGTGGCTTAATCGTTGCAGGCAACGGCAAGCGCGGCCAAGGCGCTGGAGAAATCGTCGTCGGAAAAAGCTATTTCGAAGCCTATCTGGCAGATGTTTTTGATAATGCCAGAAATTTTCAAGCCAGCATCATCAAAGAAAAAGAGCTCGAAGAACACGCGCTGGAAGCCATACAACAGCACGCTGCAGTATTTTATCCGTTTGCCCAGCTTCCAGATTGGACAGGTATCGCCGCTGACTTGACTGCGCAATTTGAGGTTATAGTCGAAAAAGTATTCAAATCTGTGGATTTCGACGTCGATGGCGTAGTTTTCGAAGTTACCAATGAGCTTATCAAGCAGCATGTGGGCGCCACACGGCATCACCATCGCTGGCAAATTGCCTATAAAAGCAATGTGGACACTGCCGAAGTTAACGTGCTTAAAGTCACGCCGCAAACGTCTCGATCCGGCCGAGTCAACCCCGTTGCAGAACTGGAGCCTACCAAGCTCAGCGGCGCGATTATTTCCCGTGCTACCGCTCACCACTACGGCATGGTCAAGGAACAAGGTATTGGCCCTGGTACGTTAATCGAATTAACCCGCTCCGGCATGGTTATCCCAAAAATTGAGCGTGTTATTAAAGCCCAACCGCCACAAATTCCCGAGCATTGCCCCAGTTGCAGTAGTGAGCTTATCTGGGATGGCGATTATCTATTTTGTTTGAATATCGCCCATTGCCCCGCGCAAATTGAACATAGCATCGAACATTTTTTCAAAACCCTGGCCAATGTCGACGGTTTTGGCGGAAAAACCATTGAAAAACTGCACGCTTGCGGTATCAACTCCGTCTATGCCACGTATCAACTGACCTTAGAGCAGTTGCAGGACATGGGGTTTGGTGACAAAAGTGCGCAAAACCTGTTGGACCAGTTGCAACGCAGCAAAACCGAAGCCATTGAAGATTGGCGTTTTTTAGGCGCTTTTGGCATCCATCGCATGGGCTTGGGCAACTGCGAACGCCTGCTGGGGCACTTCAAACTGCTGGAAATTTTCAACTTATCTGTTGCTGATATTGTCAACATTGAAGGTTTTGCCGAAAAAACGGCCGCCGCTGTTGTAGAGTCCTTAAGCAAAATAAAACAAGATTTCATACAACTGTATGATTTGGGGTTTAACCTAACGCCAACACCCCGAGTGAGTGAAAACCAAGACAAAACCAGCCCGATTGCCGGTAAAATCATTGTCTTTACCGGCACCATGGAACATGGCAAACGCGATGACATGATCAAAGAAGCTAAACGGTTAGGCGCAAAAGTAGCCAGCGCCGTTACCGGAAAAACTGATTTACTGGTCACCGGTGCAGACGTTGGTGCCGCCAAGCTCAATGCCGCACGAGAAAAGAACGTGTCTATCATCAGTGAAAATGACTATTTGGCATTATTCAACTAATGCCTAAAGGGAACCTCTAAACAAGCCACTTAGCCAGCATTGCACTAAGCGTTGGTAGCCGCGAACACGGGCCAGACCCTCCATATAGTCACTGGTATATGTATAATTAACTGCTAGTCTTTAGGCCTTACAATCAAGAGAACATCCCGTGGAAGAAGATTTATCCATAGAGTTATCAGTGCTGGAAAGCCACCTGGAAAGCATGCTTGGCCGGGCTAAAAAAAATAGTGTGACCTTGCAACGCTTTCAAGCATTTGAAATTCGCCTGCATAATCTCGACTCT
>JAUYMX010000258.1 GCA_030699345.1 Methylococcaceae bacterium | reverse complement strand
GCCGTGTCCGCAGTTATCTGTCTACTTGTCGGAAAAACAATGTTTCGGCCACTCAGGCGTTAAATCTCCTTTTCGACGGCAAGCTGCCAGATTTTATGACGTAACTGTTGCCACGCGAATTGACGCTGAATAGTTACGATTTTTTTAAACCTGATGGCACGCCGTTGGCAGGATCGACATAACTTGAATCCGGCGACTCAAGGTTAAACGTAAACTGCCCGGAAAAAGCATCATTTACCTGAATACCGCCGCTTCCAGAAAGGAAATGACCGGTAAATGTTATTTGTTGGGCATTGGCTGTACTTGTTACTAAAACAATAACTAAAAAACCGATCAATTTATTCATGAATTTATCTTCTGATAAGTGTTGGTTGAAGAAAGACAAACTCTAATTTAAAAATAAGCCGCTGTCGATCCTAATTTTAGGCGTTAGCTTTTGATTCTAGGCCCTTGCAGCCTAACCTAACTTCCGCGCCACAAGATGTACATAGCGCCCCATGTCGCGATAAGTCGGCATGCGGCAATGGCGATATTCCAGTGCAAACAATTGCTCACTTGGACTATTGTCCAAAACCTCTTTAGTCATATAGTCGTTAAACACGCGAATGCCGGTATGCGCTGTTATTTCAAACCCTTGCTTCTGAAGAAAATCGACAACGTCATGCGGATATTGCGGATTGGGCGGCGTGAGCTTTGCACCTTTACCTAAATAACTGTCATCCAGTAATTGTTGCAAGCGCCAACTGCCTTTGAGGGCGTTGGTGTAAACCATGGCATTGCGGTTATAAAACAGCAGCGACAAATGCCCGCCAGGTTTAACTTGATTGGCAATGACTTGCAGAGTCGGCAGTGGCTCAGCCAGCCATTCCAGCACCGCGTGACACAGCACCAGATCAAACTGTGGAAGCCGCGGCGCCAGACTTTGCGCCGCTTGATGGTGAAACTCAGCACTCAATCCCGCATCGGCAAACTCATGCAGTGCGCGGGCAAGCATTTTTTCTGATAAATCGCACAGCGTCAGTTGATGCCCGCGCTCGGCAAGCCATAGGCTGATTTGCGCAAACCCGCAGCCGGCATCCCATACAGTTAAAGGCTCGGCGGCTTGATAAAAAGCAGCCAAATCTTCTTTAAGCAACTTAAGCCGCCACTCACCCTTGGCGGTATCGTAGATTTTTTGCTCGAATTTATGGATTAGAGCGTCAAAGTTGCGGTCTTGCGGTAATTTCATTGGTGTTGCGGTATTCATTTAAAAGGTAACGAAGGATCGATTAAACCGTTTGTGGCAAACCCTTCGGCTGCGCTCAGGAGAGCCTTGTTGAACCATAAACGGCTTAATCTGGTTTTATTGTACTTTTTCCACGTCAAACACCGTACTGCGCACGGCAATCACTTTGACCTTGGAGTTTATATCGCAGTCTTTGCCACGCACTTTCCAAATAGAATCATCAACTTTGATTTTGCCCTGACCATTTACGATGGGCTCGTACAAACTAAACACCCGGCCGATATATTGCGCGCCGCGTTGATTTAATAATGGATGATCGGTTTCTATCGGGTGCTTTTTTACGTAAAACTTCCAGGCACTGATAGTGACGATCGACATAATCGAAAATACAAACAACTGGCTGTTCAAACTGATGCTGGGAACAAGCCACACCAACGCGCCGGTAATGAATCCCGATACTGCCATCCACAAAAAGAAAAAGCCGGGCGTCAATATTTCTACCACCAATAGCACCAGCGCGATTACCCACCAATGCCAAAATACAAAAACCAGTTCAGTCATGGCTTAACCTTTTTTATTCAGGGCTTCTTTGGCAAGCTCAGCAATACCACCAATCGCACCAATCACACTGGAAGAATCCAGCGGCATAAAAACCAATTTGCTATTTTCGGCTGAGGCAATGCTTTTTAAAGATTCGATATATTTTTGTGCGACAAAATAATTGATGGCCTGGATGTCGCCTTTACTGATTGCTTCCGACACCATCAAGGTAGCTTTAGCTTCGGCCTCGGCCAAGCGTTCACGGGCATCGGCGTCCAGATATGAGGATTGTTTACGTCCTTCGGCTTCCAGAATGACCGCCTGTTGCGCACCTTCTGCGCGTAAAATCTCCGACTGCCGCAAGCCTTCCGCTTCCAGAATCGAAGCCCGTTTCAAGCGTTCGGCTTTCATTTGTCGCCCCATCGCTTCAACCAAATCTTTCGGCGGCGCGATGTCTTTGATTTCAATCCGGGTGGCTTTAATGCCCCACGGCGTGGTGGCGTCATCCACTACATTTAACAGCCTAGCATTGATGTCGTCCCGGCGCGATAACAGCTCATCCAAATCCATGGAGCCCATGACGGTACGGATATTGGTCATCACCAAATTTAAAATAGCCCAATCCAGAGTGCTGACTTCATACGCGGCTCTAGCGGCATCCATTACCTGATAAAACACCACGCCATCCACCGTCACCATCGCATTGTCTTTAGTGATGATTTCCTGTGACGGCACTTCCATCACCTGTTCCATCATGATCATCTTTCTGCCGATTCGGTCAATCACCGGCATGATGATATTTAAACCCGGTGTCAGCGTATGTGTGTATTTGCCAAAACGTTCGACGGTATATTCCATGCCCTGCGGCACTGACTTGACACTCATCAAAACGAGCACCACGGCAAAAATTAATATCGATATAAAAAATGCACCCATAAATCCCCCTAAGGTTTGGATTGAGTAGTAGCTTAACTTGACATGAGCGCTCGCGCGTTAAACTGCAAACGGCAATAGCCTGTAAAACCGGAAAAATCGCATTAAGTTAAGGTCTTAAATAAAGTAAAATCATCGGCCTGACTCGTGGCGCATTAACCGCACCACCGGCTTATCATAGATCAAACAGTAAATAGGGGAGTAGATATAAATGGTAGCGCAAGCATTAAATCTGGGTATTTTGACAGCCATGTTTTTTATAATCGGCATGATAAAGCCCAAATGGCCATTATTTTTTATGGAAAAACCTAATAGGTTTTTAATTTTGGTGATTTCAACCATCTTATTCATGATCTCAGCCACGATGTACGGCGAAGGTCATCGCCAAGAAAAGAAAGAAAAAGCCACCAAAGAAGCCCTTACCCAGCCGCAAGCGCCCGTGCCAGTACCGGTGCCCAAAGCCCCCGAAGCAGCGCCACCCGCCGCTCCCAACAAAACTGCTCCATGAGCGAACTGGACATTCTTGGCCTGGTAGCGTCTTGCTTTACCTCGTCGTCTTTTGCGCCGCAAATATGGCGGACCTGGAAAACCCGCGATGTCAGCAGCATGTCGCTATCGACTTATTTAATCCTAACCATCGGCGTGTCCATGTGGCTGTTGTACGGTGTACTTAAAGGCGACCTGCCGCTAATCGTTGCCAATACCACCATGGTAATGATGACCGGCACCATCACTTTAATGATTGTATTTTTTAATAAGCGCAAAGGATCTTAACGATCCTTTATATGCAGATCCATGCGCGGCATACTCCTGGATCTTGACGACAGACCGGACAGCGACAAAACATGCACTGTCCGCCTTCCTTTCTGCACAGCGGTTGGCATGGAAAAATGAGTCCGAAGAAGAGAACTTCCAAAGATAGCAAAGTATTTCACCCGTCCACTGGCAGCGGTTTGAAAAAGGTGAAATTTCCTTTCATGACCAGCGCACGACTCGCTCCCGTGAGTTTCTTAGATATTCGTGCAGCGATGCCGAAGCTGATGCGGCGTTCGAGCCGTATCTAATTACCTACGAGGCGTCGTGGTCACTCGTATCAGATTGCCAAGCATTTTTGGAGTCCACCAAAAACATTCCCAAGGTCATCATAACCAACGGAAATCGAGAGCAGCAATTGAGCAAAGTTCAGGCCACGGGATTGGATAAACATGTTTTAGACGTTATCACGCCCATGGACTGTGGACACTGGAAACCGCGCCCCGAAATCTTTCTAGCCGCCTTAGCGCTGTTGAATCTTGAACCCGAGCAATCCCTGATGATTGGCGATGACCCGGTTCGGGATATTCAACCCGCAAAATTGCTTGGCATGCGGTGTTTTCAAGTAGAACAGGGGAACCCGAGTAAAGGGCTGCTCAGCGCCATCCGGCAATCAGGCATTACGTTCTGTGGGACTAGAGCATGAGAGAAGCCAGGACATTCGACAACCAAGGCTACCTAATCGTCAAAAATCTATTCAGTGCACCGGAAATCGAAAAACTAACGACCATCGTCGATCGTATTGTTGACCAATGGCTCAGTGAAAACCGTGCCGATGTCATTAAACACCAACTGGTCAACATGCATTCGCTAACCAACCCACGATATTTTGAAAGTCGTAAGACTGAAAGATTGTTGTTTTTTCAAACCCTCGCAGCAAAGCAATTGACGAAACTGTTGGACGACATGTTTGGCGACGGCATTTATTTCCATAACACTCAGCTTTTCTTCAACCCGTTCGAAAACGGCAAACGCCCCTACTGGCACAGAGATTTGCAATACAGCCCAATCGACGACGCGCTTCAGAAAATAGAACAACAAAACATGCTGTCCCTGCACGTGCGGATTCCGCTTATTCGCGAGCAAGGAATCGAGCTGATTCCCGGCACGCACAATCGTTGGGATACTGACCTGGAAAGAGATGTACGGCTTGAACTAAACGGTCACAAAAACAGCGAAGACCTGCCCGGCGCTGTGTTAATCAGCCTGGAACCTGGAGATATATTGATATTCAGCGCACAAATGATTCATCGGGGCAATTACCACCTGAATACATCAAGAAAAGCCCTGGATCTTTGTGTAGGTAAAGAACACCCATTAACCTCGACTTACTTAGATGCAAACAATCTTCCGACTATCGACGAGCTGGACCGGATTGAAAACAACCAATGGTACAAAGTTGCAAGGCAGATTGCCCGAACCTATCGTCCATGGCCCTGAATTCAGCAACCGTTACATCACAATCAGCCCGATTCCCCCAGGCATGAATAGTCTAAAGTTGTAACTAATACTGCCCCATATTCTCAACCCGAAATACCTGATCCAGTTCGATTTTTCGAGTCGATTCGATATAACGCATCATCCAGAAACGACCATCATCTTGCGGGGTCAGCATTAACGGCTTGCCGTACTGCTTATGCTCGGCATTGATTTTTTCCAAAGTCTCGCCGTAATTGATGATATGACCGCCTTTAGTCTCCACTAGCATCACCCCGTCACCGTGATGACGATCATTCACGCCCACAATAAAATCAGGAAAGTAACGATCACCATCCGGCATAACGATACCCACTGACCACGGTTTACGTGGTTCATTTCGATGCCACCACGCTACCGTGTTACTGATGTCGGCATCCAACAAAGTAGCAAAACGGCGTTCTGTGTCGTTAAGATCTTGCGGCATCACCCCATACAAATTTAGCCGCGAGCGGCTAATGCACTCCGGCGCTTCGATAAATGGCGGCAATACATTGGCATCGAAAACTTGCTTAAAACGGGCGGCACAGACGCGGGAAGCATCGCGCACCAAGCGTGGGAAAGTCGCCAAAATCAAATTCAGAGCGCGCGCCAGTTCCTGCTCGCTTAGCTCCATGCCTTGATGCTCGTTATATTCGGAATGCAAACGCGCCAATAACAACGGATGCAGATCGCGTGGATCGATAAACTCGGCATCAAATAACACTTTTTGCGCTCGCCGGGCAATATCAGCATTCGATAACCGGGCTTGAATGCTATCGACCGTTTCATCAGGCTTACCAAAAATATCGTCAACAGTAGTACGGGTA
>JAUYMX010000257.1 GCA_030699345.1 Methylococcaceae bacterium | reverse complement strand
ACCGTGTCGCCAACCTATCAGGACGCCGATCTGGTCGTCGTTAATACCTGCGGCTTTATCGATGCGGCAGTGGAAGAATCACTGGATAGTATCGGCGAAGCGCTGGCTCAAAATGGTAGGGTAATTGTTACTGGTTGCTTGGGTGCCAGAGAAGATGAAATTCGCGCACGCCATCCACAAGTATTAAAAGTCACCGGCGCGCATGCATTAGAAGAAGTTGTCAACGCAGTGCATGAATATTTACCGCCGCCTCATGACCCTTTCACCAGCCTGGTGCCACCGCAAGGCATCAAACTGACGCCTAGACATTATGCCTATTTAAAAATTTCCGAAGGTTGTAATCATCGTTGCACCTTCTGCATTATTCCATCCATGCGCGGCGACTTGGTCAGTCGGCCAGTTGACGATGTGCTGCTGGAAGCCGAACGCTTGGCCAATGCCGGTGTTAAGGAATTATTAGTCGTTTCTCAAGATACCAGCGCCTATGGCCTGGATCTCAAATATCAACCTCGCGACTGGAAAGGCCGCGTCGTTAACACCCGTTTTTATGACTTAGCCGAAGCCCTTGGCGATTTAGGCATCTGGGTCAGAATGCATTATGTTTACCCTTATCCGCATGTTGACGATGTGATTCCATTGATGGCAGAAGGTAAAATATTGCCGTACTTGGATATTCCCTTCCAGCACGCCAACAGCCGCATTCTTAAATTGATGAAACGCCCGGCTGCCAGCGAAAATAACCTGCACCGCATCAAAGCCTGGCGCGACATCTGCCCGGACATTACCCTGCGCAGCACTTTTATCGTCGGCTTTCCGGGCGAAACCGAACAAGAGTTCGAAGAGCTGCTGGACTTTATGACTGAAGCGCAATTGGATAGAGTCGGCTGTTTCGCTTATTCGCCGGTCAAAGGCGCGGCCGCCAATGAGCTTCCCAATGCCGTTCCTGAAGAGCTTAAACAAGAGCGACTGGCTCGCTTTATGGCGCATCAAGCAGAGATCAGTGCCGCACGCCTGCAGCAACGCATCGGTAGAATCGAAACCGTGCTAATTGACGAAGTGGTCGAAGAAGGCGCCGTCGCCAGAAGCAAGGCCGATGCTCCGGAAATTGACGGCCAAGTATTTATCGATGGCGCCACGCATCTAAAAGTTGGTGATTTTGTTGATGTTGAATTAGAAGAGGCCGATGACTACGACTTGTGGGGACGATTAGTTTGATAGTCGAGCGGCTTATTGATTCTACAGACATTTATGATGGCTAATACGAAGACCGTTGCCATTATAGGCGGCGGGCCTGCTGGATTGATGGCCGCTGAAGTTTTGATTAAAAGTGGCATAAAGGTTGATGTTTACGATGCTATGCCCTCGGTTGGTCGCAAGTTTCTAATGGCCGGAAAAGGCGGGATGAATATATCTAATGCCGAGCCATTCGATAGGTTTTTAACGCGCTATGGTGCTAGTCGTAGTTATATTGAAACCATGCTGTCAGATTTTGGACCTGGCGCTTTGGTTGCCTGGCTAAAGGAGTTAGGAATAAACACCTTCACCGGCAGCTCTGGCCGGATATTTCCCACTGATATGAAGGCCGCGCCATTGCTGCGTGCATGGTTGCACAGATTGCGCGCCGCCGGAGTGGTGTTTCATGTTCGGCATCAATGGCTAGGCTGGACGGAAAATAGTGAGCTGCGCTTTAATACGGCAAATGGTGAAAAAACTTCCGCCGCGGATGCCACTATACTGGCGTTGGGCGGCGGCAGCTGGCCGCAACTTGGCTCAACTGGCGCTTGGGTGCAGCTGCTGCATGATAAGTCGGTGACAATCAACCCTTTAAAGCCCGTCAATTGTGGTTTTGAGGTAGATTGGAGCGAGTATTTTCGCAGCCGCTTTGCCGGGCAACCGTTGAAATCGGTACAGTTATCACTCATCGCTGCAGGGCAGCAAGTCAGCCAAAAAGGGGAGTTTGTCATTACGCAAACCGGGCTTGAAGGCGGCTTGATTTACAGTTTGTCGGCTTTATTGCGAGATGAAATTGCGGCGGTAGGCAGTGTCACTATCTACATCGATTTAGTCCCGGATAATGATGTCGACACATTACTGGGCAAAGTATCTATGCCGCGTGGTAAACAGTCACTAGCCAATCACCTGCGCAAACGCCTAAAATTGTCAGCAGTAAAAATAGCGCTGCTGCATGAAGTATTAAGTTCTGATGATTGTGCTGACCCAATGCGGCTGTGTACAACCATTAAAGCCTTACCCATTAAACTCACTGGCGCCAGACCCATAGAGGAAGCTATTAGCAGCGCAGGCGGCATTTGCTTTAGCGCTATTGATGACAAGCTTATGCTTTCAGCTATGCCCGGGGTATTTTGCGCAGGCGAAATGCTCGACTGGGAAGCACCCACTGGCGGCTATTTATTAACCGCCTGCTTTGCTACCGGGCGTATGGCCGGTTTGGGCGCACTGGCCTGGTGTCAACAAATTCAACATAAAAGGCGTTCATGAAAACACCCAAAAGTATCGAGCCACTGGTACACGATGGCTTGGTTGATGAAGTGCTCCGACCATTAAAAAGTGGTAAGGAAGCCGCTGTGTATGTCGTTCGTTCCGAAGGCGAGATTCGCTGCGCCAAGGTTTACAAAGAAGCCAATAAACGCGGCTTCCATAAACAAGCGCTATACCAAGAAGGACGAAAAGTACGCAACAGTCGCCAAGCGCGTGCCATGGAAAAAAGCACCAGCTTTGGACGTAAACAACAAGAAGAAGTCTGGCAAAACGCCGAAGTCGACGCGTTATATCGGCTTGCCGCTGCAGGCGTACGTGTACCCAAACCGTACAATTTTGTCGGCGGTGTCTTGCTGATGGAGCTGGTTACAGATCAGGATGGTAACGCCGCGCCCCGGCTTAACGACCTGGATTTAACTAAAGAACAAGCGTTGGAATACCATGGACTTTTGATCAAAGAAGTGGTCAAAATGCTTTGTGCGGGCATTGTTCATGGCGATCTTTCCGAATACAACATCCTGCTTGATGAGCATGGCCCGGTGATCATTGATTTGCCCCAAGCGGTGGATGCTGCAGCCAACAATAATGCTGCAAATATGCTGGAGCGTGACGTCAGAAATTTGGCCGAATATTTCGGGCAATTTGCTCCGGAGTTGCTAACTACGCAATACGGTAAAGAAATCTGGAAGCTTTACCAAAGTGGGCTGTTGACGCCTGAGGTCAAATTAACCGGCCATTTCAAAGATAATACTAAACGTGCCGATCTTCGCGGCATCATGCGTGAAATTAACGATGCCAGAGATGATGCAATACGGAGACGCTATGAGCGGGAAGACTGATATAAATCAGCAAGCCAAAGATCCATTGCATGGAGTAACGCTGGAAGCTGTAGTGACCGAACTTGTTGTAGCTTATGGCTGGCCAAAATTAGGCCGACTTGTCGATATTCGTTGTTTTAATAACGATCCCAGCATTAAATCGAGTCTGAAATTCTTAAGAAAAACACCTTGGGCCAGAAAAGAAGTGGAAGATTTATATTGCGCACTCAAAGACTCTGTGGAATAACTTCGACATACTGAAAACCACAAATGAGGGTGAGATGTTAATCAAAAGCCAAACAGAAATAGCTAGTCACGAAATTACCGATCGTAAGGTATTTGAATCCCGCCGACAGTTTATTAAAGCCGCCACCGCCCTCTCCGCCAGCGCCCTACTACCTAATCAAGCCCAGGCCGAGCCGGGCAAATATGCCAATGCCGCCGCCAGCCCCTATTCAATCGCAGTCGGGACAACAGATCGTGAAGACGTCATCAGTTATACCAATTATTATGAGTTTTCCACCAATAAGCAAGATTCAACGTTACTGGCTAAGGGATTAACGACCAGCCCTTGGAGCGTGGAGGTCTTGGGAGAAACAGAAAAGCCAGGCGTTTATCATCTGGAAGACATTTTAAAAGACAACCCGGTAGAAGAACGCATTTATCGGTTTCGCTGCGTTGAGGCTTGGTCGATGGTAGTGCCATGGATAGGTTTTCCTCTGGGCGAAATGCTGAAAAAATTAAAGCCCACCTCAAAAGCAAAATTCGTCCAATTCACCACACTTTACAACCCAGACATTATGGTCGGGCAGCGTTCACATGTGCTGGAATGGCCTTATGTCGAAGGCTTGCGCATGGACGAGGCGATGCATCCGTTAACTATTTTAGCCACCGGCATGTATGGTGACACACTGCCAAATCAAAATGGGGCGCCATTACGGCTAATCGTGCCTTGGAAATACGGCTTCAAAAGCATTAAGGCGATAGTCAAAATAGAATTCACCGAAACCATGCCTGCAACAGCATGGAATAAGAGCGCTCCTGGAGAATATGGTTTTTATGCCAACGTTAACCCCGAGGTTCCTCATCCGCGTTGGAGTCAGGGTCGTGAACGTGTGCTGGGTTCGAGTATTTTTGCACCCAAGCGCGCGACAGAAAAATTTAACAGTTACGGCGAACAAGTAGCCGGTCTCTATTCCGCTATGGATTTAACTAAGTTTTTTTAATGCGGCTTAACAAACAACATTGGGCAGTTATTAAATTGCTGGTTTTTACGCTTAGCCTGTTACCTTTCTTCGAATTACTTTTTGATGGCATTAATGATCAATTAGGCGCAAATCCAATAGAAACGCTGCATTTTGGTTTTGGTGATTGGGCGCTGCGCTTCTTATGTATCGGCCTGGCATTAACGCCGATAAAAATTATCGCCGGTCAATCTTGGCCAGTTCGCTTTCGGCGGATGATGGGGTTGTTTGCATTTTTCTACGCCAGTTTGCATTTACTGGTCTACGTAGTACTGGACTTATCGTTATCCTGGACGGCATTGATCGATGAAGCGCCAAAAAGTCCATATATATTGGCTGGCTTAGTTACCTACTTATTACTATTACCTTTGGCGCTGACATCAACGCAATCGATGCAAAAACGTTTTGGTCGATATTGGTTGGTGCTGCACCGCTTAGTGTATGTGGCAGCCATTACTGCATTAGTGCATTACTTTTGGCTGGTCAAAAAGGATTACACACAGCCGCTAATTTACGCGGCAGTAATGACTATGTTGCTTGCCGTTAGAATTTATAAGTTTTACCAAAAACAAATGCGCCGGGTAAAAACAAGGTCACCAGGGTTGAGGCAAAAAAAAACGACTAATAATGAAATTAGTCGTTGAAAGAACTCTAAACCCTTTAGGAGGCTTTATATTTAAGAGTTGCTGCTATTTTACAAGCCTATTGCCGCTAACAAAATGTGGCATATTGCCGCGCGACAGGTTGCCGCAGCCCATTAGGCAAATAAGCCATCACCTTCTCTGTTAAGACCAAAGCGATCCATTTTTTTATAAAGAGTAGTTCGGGTGATCCCTAGTTTCTTGGCGGCCATGGAAATATTGCCTTCGCAGTCTTTTAGAGCGGTTTTGATACCGTGCAGCTCCCAAGCCGTTAGGCTCATTACCGGAGAATGATCGATTAGTGGCGTAAGTAGAAGCGAGTTAACTGTTGCTGCATCGGTGACAGTGAATTGTTTGAGTTCGGCGACAAAATCAACAGGGAGATCTTTAACGGTAATAAGCTGGCTGCTGGCAGTATAAAGTGTCGCCCTGATAACGTTAATCAATTGACGAATATTGCCAGGCCAAGGATGTTGTTCAATTAAAGAAAGTACTTCCGGGCAAATTCCAATCTCGCCATTAGGTGCAATTGCATTTAATTCCCTTTGCAGAATATGCTGAATAATAGCTTTTTTATCCGGCCGTTCGCGAAGAGGTAATAGATGAATTTGCGCGCCGTTTAATCGGTAATAAAGATCGCGACGAAAACGTCCTGCTTCAACCGCTTCCAGCAATTGCACATTTGTTGCAGCAACTACCTGCACATTAACCCGTATCGGTTTACTTCCGCCTACTGGCGTAAATTCAGAGGTTTCCAACACGCGCAATAACGTTGATTGCAAGTCGAAACTCATGTCGCCGATTTCATCAAGAAACAAGATACCTGTATCAGCCAGCATGAATTTGCCTGGTTTTCCATTAGCTCTGGCACCAGTAAAACTGCCGGATTCATAACCAAATAATTCACTTTCAATTAAATCATGAGGTATGGACGCGCAGTTAATGGCGATCAGCGGAGCATCTTTTCTGGGGCCGGCATTTTTTAATAAGCCAACAAAATGGTCTTTGCCAACACCTGACTCGCCAGTAATTAAAATGGGAATTTTATATGTCTGGAGCTTAACGGCTTTGTTGATGAGCGTATCTAATTCTTCAGAAATAGCGGAATTACTAAGTTGAGGTTGTATTTTTTTGGCTGGATTAAAGTGAATTTGCTCCAATACCCGCTTTTGAGCGGCGGTATTTTGTGCTAAAGGTAAATTAGTATTGACCAGCACACAAATCAAATGCAAAAAAGCAAACAACGAATTCATACTTTCTTGATGATCACTGACTAAGCCAATGATTGCCATCAGGTTGCCAGTATCGTCAAGCAAAGGGTAGCCAACGGTGGTAAAAGGATGCAAGACACTTAAAAAATGTTCCATGCCTTGAAAGGCAACCGGTTTTTTTAGAACTGCGGTACTACCTATGCCGTTGTTACCGAGAATTGACTCACACCAATTTGCTCCTTGAACATGCATCCGAGTCATAAAAGATCCTGGGAACTGCTGTTCGCCAGCGACATACAATAATCTGCCTTCAGGGGTCGTCAATACCATCATTACCCCAGCTTCTTTCAAAAAAACATGAAAGTTGTGGCTCAGCTGTTTAATCAGCTCTTCAATATTGTTAACTGGTTTGTGATGATCAACTGCAGCGTCAATAACTGGATAATTGTCCCAGTTGGCATAATTACCCAGCGGCAAACAATAATCTTCAAGGCAGCGTAACCAAGCATCTGTAACTTCAGGGCGAACCCATTCCTGTTGGTCAGGTACAGAGCGCGTTTGATTCATCCATTGCCAGGCTTGTACCGGCCGATCTACTTGAAATTCAACCGTATGCCTAAGCAACAAGGCCTCATGGACCAACTTTACTTTATTTGGAATCTTGATATCTATATCCATTTATTCCTCTTGATTGTTTTGGCGAAAAATAGTGTCGCCTACTAACGGAAAAATACAAAACTCATTGATTTTTCATTAGATTTAGACTTTTTAGAAGGTGGATAAGCAAGATAACAAAATATACAAAATAGGCAATGTGACATTCTGTCGCATTGCCTATTTGTGAGGAGGAATAGATAAGATTATTTTCGTAAATAGCAGTAACTGGTGTGCAAGTCTTAATTTGTTGGTCAAATCAGAAAAAACGATTTATGTGACTGCTGGGTTAAACCCCGTATATAAATTAAGTCTATGATTGCTACTTGGTAATGATGGATTACTGTCGGGCGGATTGTTTTTATACCGGCCATAAAATCAAATTTTTCATTATGGAGAGCAATGTTGTAATGGTTAAAATTCCGAGTCCAATGCGATTATTGTTGGCATCTTTATGTGCTTATTGGCTAGCTGGTATCTTCAATCCTGCTTTTGTTGCTATTGCCGTGTTGATTTTGTTACTAATACCTGTGGTGTTGGTTGAGTTTTATTCTTTTAGTCGGGCTAAAGATTAGCCTGATTTGATGTTGCTGCGCTGTGTTGCAGTAACATCGTAGCTTGAATAGACAGGTGCTTATTCTGTGGGCTTAGTTAAATCAGGCTTGTGATGAAATCATTTACCATTGCAGCGTCAAAAGGCCAGGCCAATTCTGTCCGGCTGTCAGCATGATATAAAACCGGGATGCGAATTGCGTATTGCTCTTGCCAGTGTTCATTTTCTGCGTCGGCAATGTCTACCAACTCAAGCAGTACATCTTTCTTATTCGCGACACAGTCGCGAATAATCTCTTCTGCTTGTTCACAAAGATGGCAGCCTGCGGTTCCCAATAACAGTAAGTGCATGGTCAATGGATAGTCAGTTTTTGCAGGAAGCACATATAGCCGCTTACATGGGTGAATCTAATGATTCAAGTGTGCAGCCAGCCAGCGTGCCGCAACTTCTTCTGCCATCCCTTTTCGCTCGGCGTAATCTTGTAATTGGTCCTGCTCAATTTTACCGACGTTGAAGTATTGCGATTCAGGATGCGAGAAATACCAGCCACTGACAGCAGAAGCCGGATACATCGCAAAGCTTTCGGTAAGCTCAATAGAAGTGTTTTCGGTAACGTTAAGCAACTCGAATAATTTGGCTTTTTCGGTGTGATCAGGGCAGGCCGGATAGCCGGGAGCAGGACGGATGCCTTGATAGGCTTCGTGAATTAGCTGCTCGGCACTGTGTTCTTCATCGTGCGCATAACCCCAATATTCTTTACGCACGACTTGGTGCAGATATTCTGCAAAAGCCTCTGCCAGACGGTCTGCCAAGGCTTTGAGCATGATGGCGCTGTAGTCGTCATGATCTTGTTCAAATTGGTGCAGTTTTGCTTCGATACCTATGCCGGTAGTCACTGCAAAACCGCCTATATAATCGGCTTTACCGCTGTCAACGGGAGCTATAAAGTCGGATAAGCAGTAGTTAGGGCGGCCAGGCGCTTTGATATTTTGTTGGCGTAAATGATGTAAAATTTCAAAAACTTTTTGTCGTGATTCATCGGTGTACACTAGGACATCATCGCCCTCGCTGTTGGCCGGGAAAAAACCGACCACTGCGCGTGCGGTCAGCCATTCTTCGGTGATGATTTTCTTCAGCATGACTTGCGCATCTTCAAACAATTTTCTGGCTTCGACCCCGACGACTTTATCATCAAGAATTTTTGGATAACTACCGGCCATTTCCCAGGTTTGAAAAAATGGCGTCCAGTCGATATACCAAACCAGGGTATCAAGCGGGAAACGGTCGATAACTTTTATGCCTAAAAATGTAGGTTGAGTCGGTTGATAATCCCCCCAAACAAATTTATTTTTTCTGGCGTCTTCCAGGGACAATTGTTTGGTTTGCGCGACGCGGCCTTTGTGACGTTCCCTGAATTCGGCATATTCGTCACGTACATTTTTAACAAAGTCAGCCTTTAAATCAGCGCTTAACAGATTGCTGGCAACGCCTACTCCCCGCGATGCGTCTGTGACATAAACAGTCGGGCCGCCTTGATAATGCGGCTCAATTTTTACGGCGGTGTGTGCGCGGGACGTTGTTGCGCCGCCAATCATTAGCGGAATGGTAAAGCCTTGACGCTGCATTTCTTTAGCGACATGGGCCATTTCATCCAGAGAAGGTGTAATCAGGCCACTTAAGCCGATGATGTCGACATTTTCCAGGCGCGCAGTTTGCAAGATTTTCTCGGCAGGCACCATTACGCCAAGGTCAATTACATCGTAATTTTTGCATTGCAACACCACGGCAACGATGTTTTTGCCGATGTCATGCACGTCACCTTTGACCGTGGCCATCAAAATTTTGCCGTTGGTTTGTCGGTCGCCCGCCGCTTTATCAGCTTCCATGTAGGGCATCAAATACGCCACGGCTTTCTTCATTACTCGCGCCGATTTAACCACTTGCGGCAAGAACATTTTGCCCGCGCCGAACAGGTCACCGACCACATTCATGCCATCCATTAATGCGCCTTCGATGACATGCAGCGGCCGTTCCGCTTCCAGCCTGGCTTGTTCGGTATCTTCATCGATATAGTCGGTAATGCCTTTAACTAAGGCATGTTCCAAGCGTTTATTAACCGGCCAGCTGCGCCATTCAGCATCTTCTTTTTTGCCGCTCGTGTCGCCGCCGTCGCTGCGGTATTTTTCAGCAAGCTCCAGCAATTTATCGGTACCGCTGCCGTCATGCGTATTTAAAACAACGGCTTCAATGGCAGTGCGCAAATCATCGGGAATATCGGCATAAATGGCCAGTTGTCCAGCATTGACAATGCCCATCGACATGCCTGCCTGAATCGCGTGATATAGAAACACCGCATGGATGGCTTCGCGCACGGTGTTGTTGCCGCGAAATGAAAACGAAACGTTGGATACACCGCCGGAAATCAGTGCGTAAGGCAAAGTTCGCTTGATTTCACGGGTAGCATCGATGAAATCCAGGCCGTAGTTATTGTGTTCGTCAATGCCGGTGGCAATGGCAAAAATGTTGGGGTCGAAAATAATATCTTCCGGCGGGAAATTGACCTGCTCAGTTAGAATCTTGTAAGCGCGCTGGCAGATTTCGATTTTTCTTAGCTGTGTGTCCGCCTGGCCGTCTTCATCAAACGCCATAACGATAACCGCAGCGCCATAACGACGCACAAGCTTGGCATGCTTGATAAACGCAGCCTCGCCTTCTTTAAGCGAAATCGAGTTAACCACGCCTTTGCCCTGGATGCATTTGAGCCCGGCTTCCAAAATATCCCATTTGGAGGAGTCCAACATGATGGGCACTTTGGCAATATCCGGCTCGGCGGCAATCAGCAACAAAAAGCGCACCATGGCGTCTTTGGACTCAAGCATGCCTTCGTCCATGTTGATGTCGATGATTTGCGCGCCGTTTTCGACTTGCTGTTTGGCAACATCGAGGGCGGCTTCAAAGTTGCCGTCAATGATTAAGCGCTTGAAAGCCGCTGAGCCCGTGACATTAGTGCGCTCACCGACATTAACGAACAAGGTGTCTGGACCAATGGACATGGCTTCAAGGCCAGATAATCGACAGCGCTTTTCTAAATCGGGTACCACTCTAGGTGGATAAGCGTTGACAGCTTCGACGATAGCTTTGATATGTGCTGGCGATGTGCCGCAGCAACCGCCGATAATGTTTAAATAGCCGCTTTGAGCCCAGTCTTGCAGCTCTTGAGCCATGGCTTCCGGGGATTCATCGTATTCGCCAAATTCGTTGGGTAAGCCTGCATTAGGATGAGCGGATACGTGGGTGTCAGCAATGGTGGATAATTCATCGATATGTTGGCGCAGTTCTTTGGCACCTAGCGCACAGTTGAAGCCAAACGAAATTGGCTCAACATGCTTGAGCGAATGCCAAAATGCCGCAACGGTTTGGCCGGAAAGTGTCCTGCCCGAAGCATCGGTGATGGTACCGGAAATCATTACCGGCAATTTATAGCCAATCTCATCAAACACTTGCTCGACTGCAAAAATGGCCGCTTTGGCATTGAGCGTATCGAAAATGGTTTCAATCAGAATGATGTCGGCACCGCCGTCAATCAGGCCATGGGTTGCTTCGGTATAAGCAATCACCAGGTCATCAAAAAATATATTGCGAAAGCCAGGATCATTAACATCAGGCGACATCGACGCTGTGCGGTTGGTCGGTCCCAGCACACCAGCGACAAAGCGAGGTTTATCCGGCGTCTGCTGCGAAAATTGTTCGGCAGCTTCTTTGGCTAATCGGGCTGAGGCTACATTGATTTCATAAGCCAGCGATTCCATGCGGTAGTCCGCCATGGCAATGGTGGTGGCATTGAACGTATTGGTTTCGACAATGTCCGAGCCGGCTTCAAAATAAGCACTGTGGATGGCTTTGATAATGTCTGGCTGTGTTAATGACAATAAGTCATTATTGCCTTTTAGGTCGGTTTCCCACTGCGCAAAACGCTCGCCGCGATAATCTTTTTCGTCCAGCTTGTAGCTTTGAATCATGGTGCCCATGGCGCCATCAAGAAACAAAATACGTTGGGACAGTTGCTGTTTTAATAATTCTGTTTTGCTCATTAAGATTTATCAGCGGTAGGTTGAGTTGGAATGCAGAAAGAAGTCATTAAATAATCGTTGCTTATAAACTAAGCAAACCCTATCATTTTTTAATGTTAATGCCGGAGAGAAAAATGTCCAAACCAACTATTATTCAAGTTATAAAAAGCGTTTTATCGGCTGCTATTGGTGTGCAAAGTGGAGATAACAGGGAACGTGATTTTACTCAGGGATCGTTTGCTACGTACGTAATTGCAGGAATAGCTTTCACTATATTATTTGTCTTAGGCCTGATTTTTTTGGTTTCCAATATCATTGGCTAGCGCTAATGATATTGGTAGTAATCTATAAAAAAGCCCAAGAATCTTGGGCTTTTTAAATTCAGCGTAGAATGATTAATATCATTTTTCTGGAGATTTAAAGCTCTCTTTAATGCCTTGGAACAGTTCTTTAATGCCACCGAATATAGTGGTCAACGAAATGGCTTCCTTGGTAATAAATTTGACCCGAATCAAGCCAGCTGCAACGACACCTGCAAAAGGAGGGAATAATTCAAAAAACAGTGATTCTAAAACGCCGCCAAACCCTTGGAATCCGCCAACATTTTTCCTGTCAGCACCGTCAATTGCTTCATAGCCGACACTCGTTTCTCCGCTTCTGACAGCCTCAAGAAGGTAAACGTTCAGGTCAACCAGTAAAAATTGCACCACAAAGAATGTAATGGATCCAACCGCGACCCATAATAAAAGATTACTTGTTTTAGCCTTGAGCGCTGACTGATAAAGCCATACCGCGACAAGGATCATAATTACGCCACCAATCATTTGTTATACCCCTTCTTGAAGTTATTATATTTTTGTTAAAAAGAAGAATAGATAATCGCATTTTAAAGTCATGTTTTTGCCATCTTTATCAATGACTTTACAGGACTCATATTTCTCGCGACCTGGAGTTACTTGTTTTTTTATCACGCCATCAGCAATTGAATACTTAATGGCGATCTTCATTTCCTTAGTGCGACCGACAGAATCTGTAGATGTGGTTTGCAATACACCGTCATTTTTGAATTCCCATTCAACGGTAATTTTCTTTTTTTCGCCATCCAATTTGGTTGCTTCAGCATACAAATTCCATTTCCCTAGAATCTCCGAATTATCTTTAAGTTCAATATCTGCATTGGCAGTAAACGCAAGAAAAATAGCCGCAACTGGTGCTATTTTAAGCCATTTTATTATCATTATTCCCACCTCTAAGTTGTTATCTCCCGGAATATAAAGTTTAAACCATACCACAACGCTCTTCGAGCTTTATATTTCAGCACCTAACAAATAAATTTCACCTTGAATGTTCAAGAACCGCGCCACAATAAGCCTTGACATTAACTTTTCCTAAAGTATCATTTGCATTCCGTTTGCTAGGTAATTAGCAATTTCTAAAAATACAATTATAGGTAG
>JAUYMX010000246.1 GCA_030699345.1 Methylococcaceae bacterium | reverse complement strand
ACAAAACTGCAGTACCGGAAGTAAAATTCTATTCGGAATTAAACTTTAACAAGGAAAGCCGCATTACCTCTTGGTCATTTTCGTCGTTGTTCTTAGAAATTGCCCCGCCAAAATTTTTAGAAGTGTCATTACGCTCAATTGGCGGCGCGGAAATCAACAAAGACAAAATGCAGCTGCGCGGCAACACCGATTTAATCGAAAAAATTTCCGCTGAACTCCCGAAAAAAGCCACCGTAGTTGCCAAGCTGGGGGCGCCTCTGGAGATCAGGGACGAGCCGGAATGGGAGATATATATCTACCATTTCCTGCTGGATACCCACGGCATAGAAGAAGGCTATGAAGACCGGGCCTTAAGCGAAGTCAAACTCACCTTCGATAAAAAAACCCAAGAACTGATTAAAATGGCCGGGCGGTTCGCCGGACTGAAAGTGTCCATCAACTACAAAAAGTTTCTTGATGACAAACCGGATGCAGAAAACAAGGAATAAAAACCGGTCATGTTGTAACAATCTGTAGGGCGGTTCGCACAGCAAACCGCCAATCAACATAAATTCCATAACCTATTACGCGAATCCAGCTTACGAATTAACGACGAAAGACAACCTCTTTTGAAGGTGGTTTTCTCTGGTAATAATTTTGAAGCAGTTTAAATATTGGGTTGAGAGAAGCGTGCAGCTTAGTTGTTGAGTTGATTTTTTTTGGTAAAGGGTAACGATTACTTTCTTTTCTTAAATACTAAAAACATACTCAGCCACGACCCAAATAACCAAAATGCAGCAGGCAAGGGGACTTGGGACACTTGCAATTGGTAAGTTTGTTCACTACGCACCAATCCACCTAGCAATAGGTAGTAGTCAATTCCTTTGCTTGCTTCAAATGAAGCTACTCCTGCATTTGATGTTGATAGAATTGAAGTGCGATTAGCAATATTTGCAGTCAGCTCGTCTCCCGAATATGGGCTAGATGCTTGGAAAGTTGGCGTTAAAGAAACTTCAAGTTTTCCATTTAAAGTGTTGCCTAAATAGAAGGCAAAGTTAGTGCTGGCTGTTGAAATAGAAATTTTCTGATCAACTTGAATGATTGGTGAATTTCGTTGCGTCCAACCTGCATCATAGTTACCACAAGTCCCATTAGGCAAGCAGTAACTTAGCGTAGGTTCTATTAGAACAAATATCGGTGCCGATCTAGTATCTGACTCACTAAAAACAGAAGCAAAACTATTTTGGCTTACAAAACTTACAAAAAGGATAAAAACAACATTAATACATTGTTTTTTCAGGGATATTGATATTTTCATTTGCTACATGTCCTTTGATGATTTCGAAATAAGAGCATTTTCTAATAGCCAAATAGCTTATTTAGCGCCTTAGTCTATTGGCTAGAGACATAAGATTGCAATCTATTTCGGCTATCAAAAATTTAAGCAATTATTGCAATTTAGCTTAGCTCCTTGAAAGTCAAAGGCTGTAAATTTTCTTTGTACAATCCTGTCGGCAAGTAGCTTTAGAAAAACCTCTTCAACCCTTCACATTCCCCACATGCAACCCGCATTCTTTTTTGGTGCTCTCTTCCCACCACCAGCGACCGGCGCGCTCGTGCTGATTAGGTAACACCGGGCGGGTGCAGGGCTCGCAGCCTATGCTGATATAGCCGTGTTGATGTAGTTCGTTGAATGGCACTTGATAGGCTTCGATATGATCCCAGACTTGCGCAGAACTCCAGTTGGCGAGCGGATTAAATTTAACCAGCGGATGATCTTCACTGCCAAATGCCGTGTCCAATTGCACTTCAGACAAGTTCTGGCGGGTGTCCAGGCTTTGATCTTTGCGCTGCCCGGTAATCCAGGCATCCACTTGTGCCAATTTTCGTTTTAACGGCTCGACTTTGCGAATGCCGCAGCATTCTTGATGGCCGTCTTCATAAAAACTAAACAGGCCTTTGCTTTTTACAAACGCATCCAACACGTTTCTATCAGGCGTCAGCAGTTCAATATCGATCTGGTAATGCTTTCTGACTTTTTCTATAAATCGGTAAGTCTCAGGATGCAAGCGCCCGGTATCCAAGGAAAATACCTGAATATCCTTGCGTATCGCCAAAGCCATATCAATCAGCACCACATCTTCGGCACCGCTGAAGGAAATTGCGATATTGTCGAATGTTTGCAGCGCTTTTTTTAGGATAACGCGCGGGCTTTTGCCCGCCAACTCGGTTTGTAATGCTGAAATATCTAGCTTAGTCATAAGGGAATCTTTAAAAATTATCTGTTCATGCTTCGACAGGCTCAGCACGAACGGATAAGCAATTGATTTAATGAGAAAACCGTTCGCACTGAGCTTGTCGAAGTGCAATTTTTAGAGGTTCCCATATTTATTTTTGCGCAAAATACTGCTGTAAAAAATCGTCGAAAGGGATTTGCGGTTTGCCTTCCAACTGGCGTTGTTTGGCTACTGATTCGGCGGCCATGGCTATAAAGCGTTGCCTTGTCGCCTCATCCAACTTATCGGCGGATAACGCCTGCGCATGTTGTGCGGACTGTTGATGCGCAAATCGCGTGAAGGGTTGCTGGTTGTGGCGCATGGCTGCCAATATGCGTGCCGACGCGGTCAGATCTGGATTATCCAACACTTGCCGCTGCACCGCCAACGCCGCACTGTAGGGTTTGCCGTCATTATCTTGATCAAGAATTTCACAGACCGGTTGCATGGCGGCAAAAATTTCTTCCGCCCAAGCGGTTAATGATATTTTTTGTCCGTCTTTATCAAGCGCCAAGCCCGGCTTTCTACCGAAATTAGCCACCGCCAGCTGATTGGCATTATTGAGCTGGTGATCGGCGGCCGACATGGCCGGGCTGTCTTTTAACGCGCAAGTGAGCAGCAAGGCTTCAATAAAACGAGCGGTGTTTTCGTTAATGCCGATAGGGTCAAATACGTCCAAGTCCAACGAGCGCATTTCCACATAGCGCACGCCACGACGCTTAAGCGCCAGCGTCGGTTTTTCGCCGGATTCGGCAATCTGTTTCGGGCGGATGATGCTGTAAAACTCGTTTTCAATTTGCAAAATATTACTGTTGAGCTGGCGATATTCGCCGTCAACCTTCACGCCGATTTGTTCGTATTCCGGGTAAGGCGTGGCAATGGCTTGGCCCAAACTGCTGACATAACCTTCAAGAGAGTTGTAATCAATTTTAAGGTTGGCCTGGTTTTTACTTTTGTAACCGATGTCACTCATCCGTAATGAGGTGGCATAAGGATGATAGAGCGTGCCGTGATCAAATTCTTCAAATTGCGCCATCAAGGCCGGACGACTTTTAAAGAAGTTTTTACAAATCGCCGGCGATGCGCCAAATAAATACAGAATAATCCAGCCGACGCGCTGAAAATTCCTGATCAGGCCAAAATAGCTTTCATTGACAAACTGTTCCAGCGTTAACGCCTGTTGTTGCTGGTGTAATGCCCGCCACAACGCGTCCGGCACAGAATAATTAAAATGTATTCCGGCAATGGCTTGCATGGTTCGGCCGTAACGGTGCCACAATCCATGTCGATAAATGTGCTTCATGCGGCCAATATTAGACGAGCCATATTCGGCAATCGGTATGCTGTCATCGCCATCAATGCCGCAAGGCATGCTGGAGCCGAGCAAGATTTCACGATCCAATTGCTCATATACAAACTGATGCAATTGCTGCATATACGCCAACGTGTCCTTAACTTCTGCAAACGGCGGCGTAATCAACTCGATCAACGCTTCTGAATAATCCGTGGTGATATAAGGATGAGTTAAGGCGGAACCCAAGGCTTTCGGGTGCGGGGTGTGGGCAATGAAGCCGTCATCGGCAAGTCGCAGGCTTTCTTTTTCGATACCTTTCAGTCCGCCGCACAGTGTCTGTTGTTGATCATTTGCTAGAAGTTGCTCAAGGCGCGCCAGCGGCGCAGTGCTAAGAAGTGTCATGGTGTGGGCGTGTGTACCTGTCAGTCCTGATATAATCGCGCCATTATAAAAGCTTTAACTTATTGGGGCACTGGCAAAATTGTCTATGAGTCCTAAATCAACCGCTCCTAAGCTATTTCTACAGAAAAAATAAACACCATGGCCGTCGCGGTAAATCATTCTCCTCTTGATGTGCTCAAAACAGTGTTCGGCTATGACCGGTTTCGCGGTCATCAGCAGCAAGTCATTGAGCATGTGTTGTCCGGCCAGGATGCGCTGGTATTAATGCCTACTGGCGGCGGTAAATCGCTGTGTTATCAAATCCCGGCGCTACTAAGGCCCGGCGTCGGCATCATCGTGTCGCCATTGATTGCGCTAATGCAGGATCAAGTCAGCGCGTTGTTGCAACTGGGCGTGAAAGCTGCGTTTCTCAATTCTGCGCTCTCGCTTGAACAAGCCCGCCAGATCGAACAGCAATTACTCAATGGCGAGCTGGATTTGCTGTACATCGCACCGGAACGTTTGGCTTCAGAGCGCACCGTGGCGTTATTTAAACGCCTGCAAATTGCGCTGTTTGCCATCGATGAGGCGCATTGCGTCTCGCAATGGGGCCATGATTTTCGCGCCGATTATCTGCAATTGTCGATGCTGCATGAGCGTTTTCCTGAAGTGCCGCGCATTGCGCTGACTGCTACCGCTGACGACAAAACTCAACAGGAAATCAAACTGCGCTTAGGGCTGGAGCAAGCCCGACATTTCCAAAGCGGCTTCGACCGGCCCAATATTCGCTATCGCATCGTCCAAAAACAAAATGCCAAGCAACAATTGCTGGACTTTATTCGTGCTGAGCATGCCGGTGATGCCGGTATCGTTTATTGCCTGTCGCGCAAAAAAGTCGATGCCACCGCCGAATGGCTGACCAGCAAAGGTGTTAACTCGCTGCCTTATCATGCCGGTATGACTAACGACTTACGGCAACGGCATCAGCACCGCTTTTTAATGGAAGAAGGCCTGGTGATGGTGGCCACCATCGCTTTTGGCATGGGTATCGACAAACCCAACGTGCGTTTTGTCGCGCATCTGGATTTACCGAAAAGCGTTGAAGCGTATTACCAAGAAACCGGCCGAGCCGGGCGCGACGGCATAGCGGCTAATGCCTGGATGGCTTATGGCCTGCAAGATGTGATCACCTTGCGGCAAATGTTGGCAAGTTCCAATGCCGACGAAGCCCACAAACGTATCGAATATCATAAATTGGAAGCCATGTTGGCGTTGTGCGAACAAGTGCATTGCCGACGCCAGGGCTTATTAAATTATTTTGGCGACACGCTTGAACAGCCCTGCGGCAATTGCGATACCTGCTTAAAACCGGTCGAGACCTGGGACGGCACGCTCGCCGCTCAACAGGCTTTATCGTGCATACATCGTACCCAGCAGCGTTACGGCGTAGCTTATTTAGTAGACGTGTTACTCGGCAAAACCACCGAACGAATTGTCAGTTCTGCCCACGACAAACTTTCCACCTTTGGTATCGGCAAACAACTGGATGAGAAACAATGGCATTCGGTATTCAGGCAGTTAGTCGCACGAAGTTTGGTTGCCGTGGATTTTGACAACTTCGGCTCCCTGCGCCTGACGGAAGCCTGTCGACCGATTTTGCGCGGCGAGCAAACACTGATGCTACGCAAAGATTTACAACCGGAGAAAGTCAAAGGCAGTAAAACCGCAGGCAGGGAGTTTGCCAACAATCAAAGTTCATTACTTTGGAATGCCCTGCGCGCCAAACGCAAAACCATTGCCGATGCCCAGGATGTGCCGCCGTATGTGATCTTTCATGACGCAACTTTGATGGCAATGCTGGAAGCCAAGCCCACCAACCGCCAGCAAATGGCCATGTTATCGGGCATTGGCGAACGTAAGCTGGAGCTTTATGCCGATGACTTTCTCGCCGTTATCCATGAATTTAACGAGCCCACGCCCAGCGGCCCAATTGGCTTGTCGGATACCACCGAGGAGACGGTCGCCTTATTTAGACTTGGCTACAACGTGGAGAAAATTGCTCAACAACGCGGATTGCAGGAAACCACCATCTTCGGCCACTTGGCTCAGTCGGTAGAACAAGGACAACTAGCGCTACAAGATGTAGTAGAATTGCCCGAACAAGAAATCACCGAGATCAAACAAGCCATCCTCGACTTGTCAGAAGCCCACAACGCCGCAGTTAAACCAGTGTTCGACCACTTTGAAGGCCGTTATAGTTACGGCATCTTACGTTGCATCCGCGCAGCGTTGGCGCACTAGACTGCAGAGATATTCATTCAATAAGAGCGGTTAGCAAATCCGCCAAGCAACTTGTATTTTTATGGCACGACGACGAAAACACAGCCTGACAGAAATCAAAGACATGATTCTGGATTCTGCTGAAGAAATAATAACTCGCGATGGTGTTGATAAGTTAACTGCTCGTCAGATTGCAGGAGACATCGGCTATACCGTGGGCAGTATTTACATGGTGTTCCCCAGCATGACGCATTTGATTACGCATTTTAATGCCAGCACATTAGATAATGTCGCAGCACGCTTGACCCTAGTCAGAGAGCAGGAAGCTGAAAATAAAGAACAATGCCTTGAAGAACTAGCCAAAGCGTATTTGAATTACGCCAGTCGCAATATTAACCGGTGGCAAATTGTCTTCGACTATCGTACCCCTGGAAATGTGAGCCCAGTCGATATTGACTGGCTTCAGCAAAGAATTGATGTGATAACCCGGCAATTTGCCATCCCGCTACACCAACTGGCGCCACAACGTCCAGAACCGGAAATCACCTTGGCGGCACGAAGCTTATGGGCCGGCATTCATGGCATAGGCATGCTGTTTTTAATTGGCAAACCTATTGCCGCAACGCCAGACCATCTCAACGATAGTGGGATACTATTAGTAAGAAATTTTATCCGCGGCTGGCTGGCTGAGTTACCCGCTCAATAGAACATTAGGGCGTTTGCCGGTCCGGCAACTTTAACGCCACCCATAATATTGAATGATTACAACGATATGAATAACAATCAGAACAAACCCTCGGCCGATGAAAATAGCCACCTCATGGGCCGGGCAGGACGGAGAGAATTATGGTCATGGGCTTTATATGATTTCGCCAATTCCGGCTATACCACCGTGGTGCAAACTACTATTTTCAGCGCCTATTTTGTTGGCGTGGTCGCCGGTGCGGCGCAAGGCGTCACGCCCGGTTTATCGACCCTGCTTTGGTCGCTAGCTATCGGCATCGCCAATTTTATCGTCATGATCAGCGGGCCGTTACTCGGTGCGATTGCCGATCATCGGGCATGTAAGAAAATTTTTTTATTAATTTCCTCGGTGGGCTGCATCGCTTCAACAGCCTTGCTGGCACTGGTCGGCCCCGGTGATATTTGGCTGGGGATGGTGCTGGTTACCCTGTCAGCAATCATGTTTGCAAGCGGCGAAAATCTGATTGCCGCTTTTCTGCCGGAGATAGTACCTGAGGAGAATATGGGCAGAATGTCCGGTTATGGCTGGAGTCTGGGTTATTTCGGCGGCCTGCTGACATTAGGGATTTGTCTGGCCTACATCACTTGGGCCAAGCAACAAGGGATGATTGAAAGCCAATTTGTACCTGTCACACTCCTGATCACCGCCACCATCTTTGCGCTGACAGCTACCCCAACCTTTCTTTGGCTGCGTGAGCGAGCGATCCCCGTTGCCTGGGACAAGAGCGTATCCAGCCTACAGTTAAGCTATGCCCGGTTGGCTCACACCTTTAAAGAAGCTGCCCGCTTCCGGGATTTGGTGTGGTTTTTGATAACACTAGGCGTATACCAGTCAGGTGTAAGCACTGTGGTGGTTCTGGCCGCCATTTATGCACAGGAAGTAATCGGCTTTGACACCCAGTCACTGATTTTGCTGATTATGGTTGTTAATGTGACTGCCGCTGTTGGCGCAATTATTTGCGGGCATTTACAAGACCGAATAGGATCGGTTCCTACCTTGGCAATTTCACTGATTATCTGGATTGTTGCGGTGCTGGCGGCTTTACTTTCCCGTCAGCCCGCGCATATGTGGATAGCCGGAAATATTATCGGTGTGGCCATGGGGGCAAGCCAGGCTGTCGGCCGCGCTTTAGTCAGTAAATTTTCACCAACCGAGCGGGCTGGTGAGTTTTTAGGCTTGTGGGGATTGGTTAATCGCTTGTCGGCAATACTAGGACCACTGAGCTACGGACTGATAAATTACTGGAGCGACGGGGATCACCGGATGTCATTGCTGTCGACTTTATCGTTTTTTATCGTTGGTCTGGTTTTGTTGTCCAAAGTCAATGAAAACCGCGGTAAGGCCGCCGCAATCAGTTCCAGTGAAATAATGCCGGACGATTTTTTAAAGGACTCCATCAAATAAATTACGCCTTTCCGGTAACCAGCGCCGTCACTGCCGGGTAGTTGGTCTTGCCGGTTGCCATTACCGGAATGGCATCAACCAGCACTATTTTGCGCGGCAGACTGATTTGCGTTACACCGCCGGATTTGGCGGCGAGTTCGGCAACCGTTGCCTGTTTTTGCGTAGTGACCAGAATAATTTGCTCGCCCTTTTTTTCATCCGGCACACTGATCGCCGCATGGTGCGCATCGGGCCAGGCATTGGTAGCCAATTGTTCAACCAGCGTCAGTGACACCATCTCGCCGCCGACTTTGGCAAAGCGCTTGCTGCGCCCGCGTATGCTGATAAAACCGTCATCATCCACGTGAACAATATCGCCAGTGTCGTACCAGCCTTTACCGAACACCGACTCCGTCGGCACTAATTGACCGGGGTTATTAGCCAGCAAATAGCCCAGCATGATGTTAGGGCCATGCACGTGTAATTGCCCGGCATCTTCAATGCCTGTTACCGGTTGCAGCTGGTAACTCATCGCAGGCATCAACCGACCGACAGTCCCTGCTTTAAAGTCCATCGGCGTGTTCACTGCTGCAACCGGCGCAGTTTCAGTAGCGCCATAACCTTCCAAAATGCGAATACCGAATTTTTCCGCCCACAACTGCCGGGTCGTTTCCTGCAACTTTTCCGCACCGGCCACCACATAACGCAACGAATAAAAATCGTAAGGGTTCGCCTTCTTGCCGTAGGCGGCAAAAAAGGTATTGGTGCCAAACATGATGGTGGCATTGATTTCGTAAGCAACTTCCGGAATCACCGCAAAATGCAGCGGGGTTGGATAAAAGAAAGTGGTCATGCCGTTAAGCACCGGCAGCAAGGTGCCGACGGTAAAGCCGAAGGAATGAAACATCGGCAGAAAATTCAACACTACATCCTGAGGATTAAAGGCGATGCGCGCCGCAACTTGCCGGTGATTGGCCAGAATGTTGGCATGCGACAGCACCACGCCTTTTGGCGTGCCTTCAGAGCCGGAGGTAAACAAAATGACCGCCGGACTGTCCGGACTGATTTGCTCGGGTTGATACCAGTAGCCACAGGTTTTACTTAGTAATAAGGCCTTAAATTTATCCCAACCGGTGATTTGTTCGGCCAAATCTTCCAGATACACCAAACGTACCTGCTGCGCTAACTGGTCGGCTTCCTCACCCAATTTACCCAAGTCAATAAAGCGCCGGGAAGTCAGTACCGTTTTGACTTGCGCTGTAGTGCAGGCGGACAGCATACCTGCCGAGCCAGTCGAATAGTTCAACATGGCCGGCACACGGCCATGAAGCTGCAAACCCAGGATGACGCACAATGTTTTGGTCGAATTAGGCAGAAAGACCCCGACCGGCTCGCCGTTGGCAGTAATTGTTTTTAACGCCGTGCCGATCGCCAAGGTTCGGGTTATAAGATTGTCGTACGTCAGCGGCAGTCGCTCAAGATCCTCGGCAACGGAGTGTTTGCCGCCGTGAATTTTGCGCGCTTCCAGTAATCCGGAAAAAATAGTTTGCTGATAATGACTGGTCGCAAACATCATCTCAGTCATGATGTCGGCCAACACATGGCCGCTGTATTTACGCCGGTTTTTGCCGGTCAACTCTTTACGCGCGGCAATGTGCGTAGGCGGCAAAATCTGTATGGTAATTTTCGGAAAAAAACGTAAGCGAACGATACTGCGCAACCTGGAGAAATGCGTGTATTCGGCGCCTTCAATACGTATCGGCAAAATCGTCGCGCCGGATTTATCCGCCACCATGCCGGGGCCATCGTAGATTTTCATCATCGACCCGGTGACGGTAATCCTGCCCTCAGGAAAAATCACTGTGCGGGTATTGCCCTCCATATGATGAATCAGGTTTTTTAATGAAATCGGGTGCGTAGGGTCCATCGGAAACACCTGCGACAAGCGCAAAAATGGCTTAAGCCACCAGCGCTGGGCGATATGGGTATTTATCGCAAAGGTGATTTCGTCGGGCAAAAACACGCCCAGCAACAATGGATCCAGAAATGACGTGTGATTGGCAATAATCAATACCCGCTCGCCGGCTTTTTTATAATTATCCAGACCTTTGACTTCAACTTTATAAATGAGAGTCAATAACCAGCGTAACACCACTTTTAACATGCATCCTCCCGGACATATAAATGCCGCCAGAGCCCCGCAAAGTTAGCTTTCGCAAGCTTTATCCGCATGGGTTGGCGGCTCGAACAAATTATTTGGCAGATTATAACCAACCCTGCTAAATCAGCATCGAACAGTTATGTTACAAACGCTTAAAATCGGCTTCTTGCTCAGGTGATATGTCGCTTGGATGAGTAATATGTTCGAAATTAATTTGAGTGATATTGCCGCCCGCTTCGCGTATTTCCAAGCTGCGCACCTCGGTGTCACCTGACAAGACAATCGTGCTGATAATTTTTTTCATCATGTCATCTTTGGGAATTAATTCTAACTGCCAGGCAGTTTTTTGATTGGTGCCGGTGATGCTAAAGCCGTTCGTAAGCTCCGCTAAATCGCCGCCCAGCATGGCTTTAAAGACCTTACCAAACGCAGCGGGAACGGCTTGTTC
>JAUYMX010000239.1 GCA_030699345.1 Methylococcaceae bacterium | reverse complement strand
CATCCATTTACGCTTTCTTCAAGCTCGAACAACTCAAACTGAAGCACCACCTCAACCATTTCGCGCTCAGGAGTAAGATTTACCTCAAGGCATTACAAGCCAGTTATGCCGAACTGCAGCGACTGAGTGCGTAACATCAGTTAATAAAATGAACCTCAGAGCTCAAAGAGGTAAGGAGTGGGATTTAAATAATAGTTCTAAATAAAAAAGCGGATTACGATTTTTCGTAATCCGCTTTTTTTAAGCATTTTAATAAATTTCAGTAGAATTTAACCCTGTTCTGCTGCTCCACCAATAGATTTGCTGGTTTTACTATCTTCTTTTGGGGGTGATTCTTCGGGAGATTTATCGTTTGCAGACTCTGGAGGCGGAGTATCATCCCAACCTTCAGGTGCTCTAACTTGCTTACGAGCCATCAAGTCATCAATTTGATATTTATCAATAGTTTCATATTTCATTAATGCATCAGACATTGCATGCAATATATCGATATTCTCTTTGAGAATGGATTCAGCACGTTCATAATTTTTATCTATTACTGAGCGTATTTCTTCATCTATTACCCTTGCTGTATCTTCAGCGACCGATTTATGCTGAGTCACAGATCGACCAAGAAAAACTTCACCTTCTTCTTCACTGTAAGCTAATGGACCTAAGCGCTGGGAAAGTCCCCATTTAGTAACCATGTTTCTAGCCAAATCGGTAGCACGTTCAATATCATTAGATGCGCCTGTACTAACTTGTTCCCAGCCAAAAATCATTTCTTCGGCTATACGACCACCATATAAACTAGAAATCATGCTATCAAGCTTTTGTTTGCTCGCACTGTATTGATCGGTTTCTGGCAAGAACATTGTGACACCCAATGCACGGCCTCTTGGCATGATGCTGACCTTATAAACAGGATCATGCTCAGGGACGGTTTTGCCGACTATTGCATGACCTGCTTCGTGGTAAGCGGTCATTTTCTTTTCTTTTTCACTCATTACCATAGAATGCCGTTCAGCTCCCATGATCAGCTTATCTTTTGCTTTTTCTAAATCGACCATACTGACTAAGCGTTTGTTCATTCTCGCAGCAAACAGTGCGGCTTCATTGATCAAATTAGCCAAATCAGCACCTGAAAAGCCAGGCGTACCTTGAGCGATGTATTTAACAGTCACATCATCTGCAGTCGGCACTTTTTTCAAGTGGACTTTAAGAATTTGTTCACGACCTCTAACATCGGGGAGGCCTACTGTTACTTGACGATCAAATCGACCAGGACGCAGTAAGGCTTTATCCAAAACATCCGGCCGGTTGGTAGCGGCAATCACTATGATTCCTTCGTTACCTTCAAAGCCGTCCATTTCTACCAATAACTGATTTAATGTTTGTTCGCGCTCATCATTGCCGCCACCTAAACCAGCTCCACGCTGACGACCGACAGCATCAATTTCGTCAATAAAAATAATACATGGCGCATGTTTTTTAGCTTGTTCAAACATATCGCGCACTCTGGATGCGCCAACACCGACAAACATTTCAACAAAATCAGAACCAGAAATTGTAAAAAACGGTACTTTAGCTTCACCTGCAATTGCTCTAGCCAATAGCGTCTTACCTGTTCCCGGAGGGCCTATCATTAAAGCGCCTCTAGGAATTTTCCCACCCAATTTTTGATATTTTGCGGGATCTCTCAGGAAATCAACCATCTCAGCGACTTCTTCTTTAGCTTCATCGCAACCCGCGACGTCGGCGAAAGTCACTTTAATTTGATCTTCTTCCAGCATACGCGCTTTGCTCTTACCAAAGCTCATGGCTCCTCGTCCGCCTGCGCCGCCACCTTGCATCTGCCGCATAAAAAATACCCAAACGCCAATTAATAAAAGCATAGGGCCAAATGAAACCAATAATTGCATCAACATGGATGGCTGTTCTGGTGGAACAACCTTAATTTCCACACCATTGGCTAAAAGGTCATCAACCAAATGAGGGTCTGAAGGTGCGTAGGTTTTAAAAATTTCGCCACCTTGCATTTTGCCTTTGATAATATTCTCATTGATCATTACCTGCTGAACTTGTCCTGCTTTTACCGCATCAATAAATTGAGAATACGATAGCGAGGAGTCTGCACGGTCATTTTGAGGGCCAAAATTGTTGAAAACAGACATCAATACAACAGCAATGACGACCCAAAGGATTATATTTTTCATCATGTCGTTCAATTTACACATCCTGGGCCTGAACGGC
>JAUYMX010000238.1 GCA_030699345.1 Methylococcaceae bacterium | reverse complement strand
TTCTCCTGAGAGCTTAAGCTGTGGATTGAAATTGGGGTTGTGTCAAAACCTTGCAATTACTCTAACCGCGGCACCCGATCAGGTCGGTACGGTAGCGCTCATACCCAGTTATTTCGCAACAATCCCAATAATAACTAATGGGCACCTCGAAAAACCCTGCACTTCGACAGGCTCAGTGCGAACGGTATCTTATAAATCATCCTGTTACGTTCGTGGTGAGCTTGTCGAACCATGAATGTGACATGGTTTTCGAGGTGCCCTAATGTTACTTAGAGGTGAATTGCTCCCGTTATTCCGCCCCGATCATCGCAGGAGCAGGAGCAGTTGCCGAGGCGAAGCCAAAAAGTAGCTCGCCTGTCGGTGCGAGAACCGACATTAAAACAAACCGTCGCGACAGCGACTCAACTTTGAACAAAGTTGAGGAAATTATCCAACTGCTTAATATCAATAATAATTGTAACTATTCAGTCCCTTGATCGAGCCGTCATGCGTAGGCTGGATAAGCGCTAGCGCATCCGGCAATTGCGGTGGATGCGCGTTGCTTATCCACCCTACACAATAAACGCATAGCCTCAAGCAGGTTAAAGACTGAATAGTTACTAATAATTTTCTCGGCAACTGGTTATGTACGGTAACGAACGGACGATTAATTGCTGTTGCCGCTAAGCTACTTTTTAGATTTTTTAACAACAAAGCCAACAAACATCCCCCATTAACACCTAGTAGTAGTGGTTGTTATGGATGCCAATTTTTTAATGCCACCCAAGGACTCACCATGCTAAATAAACACTTACTTGCCATTGCCTCATTAACAGGCATGGGCCTACTGCCGCTAGCTCAGGCCGCAGAGCAATACCAAGATAATCGTTGGTATGTCGCACCTTTTGCCTCATTTGTTAAAACCGGCGGCGATCGCAATTCAAGCGATGGCTGGGGCGGTGGTTTGGGTGCAGGCAAAATCATTGATAAACATTTCAACGTCGAATTGAAAGGCTTTTATGAAGGCTTTGGCGGCACTAACGGCCCCTGGGATTTAGCGGGTGGTACAGCAGATGCGCAATATTATTTCTTCCGGGATAAATTCTCGCCTTATACCGTTGTCGGTTTAGGCGCAATGAACACCTGTGCCTCAGCCAATTGCGGCGTCGGTTTGATTGGTGAAGCGGGCGCTGGTTTTACCTACGAACTGCATGACAACTTTTTGATCCGCAGCGATGTGCGCTACCGTTACAACAACAATCTTAATGCCCATGTTCAACCGGGTACTGATGAATTTCACGACATGGTGGTTAATGTTGGTTTTGTGATTCCGTTCGGTGACAAACCCAAATCCTCAGCAATTGCAACACCGCCAATCGCAACGGCGCAAGTTGCCGATTGCTCAACGCTTGATTCGGATGCTGACGGTGTCAATAACTGTCTGGACAAATGCCCGTCCACCATTGCAGGCGGCAAGGTGGACGCTAACGGTTGTTTAATCAGTCTTGTGCTCAAGGGCGTAAATTTTAAATATGACTCCGCCGAGTTGACGCCAAACGCCATGACCATCCTCAATGGCGTAGTGAACGATCTAGCTGAATATCCTCAATCCAACGTCATTGAAGTCCAGGGCCACGCCAGCAGCGAAGGCTCTGACAACTACAACTTAAAACTGTCGCAACGTCGGTCACAATCAGTAGCTGAATACCTGAAAATCAAAGGCCTTCCTAACAAAATGATTGCCAAAGGCTACGGCGAAACTAAACCGATTGCCGACAACAGCACCGAAGCCGGAAGATCGGAAAACCGTCGTGTTGAGTTGATTTGGATTGAAGAGTAAATATTAAATCCCCCCTACCCCCCTTTTACAAAGGGGGGTAACACCACCCACTTTGTCGTTGTCATATAAAAACGTAGGAGCAGGCCTTGCCTGCGAACGCTTGTCATCAGGTTGATCAATGTCACAGCACCTACAATCTCCAGCAATCATCACCAGCGCTTATGTTCGATAGCGAACAGACTACGCCTGATCTTATCGCTACTATCAAAATGAGTTTACCGCTCGTCGAGCGTACTTTTACATCACCCAATCTTTAAGGAAAAACCCATGAAAACTAACAAAAAACTCAATCAACAAACTTCAGCCGATAAAGTACTGGTGATCGGTTGTTTAACCGCCGTGCTTGGCTTGGTGGGCTGTCAACAAGAAGGCACTGCGGAAAAAGCCGGTCAAAAAATCGATCAGGCCGCTGAAAAAGCTGAGCAAAAAATTGATGCCGCCACTGAAAAAGCAGAAATAAAAATTGATGCGGCTAAAGAATCTTTAGACAAGAAAACCGAAGCCGTTCAAGAAAGCATTAAAGAATCAACTGACTCATCTAAGGGCGCCTTAGAAAACGCCGGCAAAAAATTGGATCAGGCGACAGAAAATGCCGAACAAAAAATTGAAAAGGCTAAGGAGTCAGTCGTCGATAAAGCTGAAACTGCTGGTAACTTTATTGATGATTCAGTGATTACCACCACGGTTAAAGCCGCCATTTTAGGTGACTCGTTACTTAGAGGCTCGCATATAGACGTAACGACTGTGAATGGTGTGGTTAAGTTAAGCGGCACGGTTGATTCGGAAGCAAACCTGGGCAGAGCCGTGGAAGTTGCAACTGCTCAAAAGAATGTTAAATCCGTGCAATCTACACTGCTCGTTACACCTGTTCCGAGTACAAAATAATGGCTGGTTTACGCGTTACCGCTGCACTGGGCGTATTGCTGGTTCCAGCCTACGCCAATGCCACCGTTCAAGATGATGCTTACATTGCCGGTTACGCAGCTGGCGTGCTGAAACAAAGCTTACAGCTGAATTTGCCGCCATTGGACGTTAAAGATGGCGTCATTATTTTGCCGGTTGCTGATTTAAAGCCCGCTGATAAAACCAAAGCTTTGCAGCTATTAGCAGAAATTCCCGGCGTTAATGCTGTCAAAACAACTGAAGCTACCGCGGCTGCTTCAACGTCGGGCGCAACTACCGGCACTGATAAGGTCAAATTGACTGAGTCGACTATTGCCCCCACCGGACTGCTACCTAAAGGGCATTTGTTCAAGCCTTTATTGGCCGATACCCGTTGGGCGCATTTCTCTGCGGCATACCGTAATTACCAAAGCAACAATTTTGATGGTCGCGATATAGCTTCGGTCAGCTTTGGTGAAACCATACCGATTTACCGCAGTAACTTTGGGCACTCATCAGCGCAATGGGAAGCAGGCCTGCAAGCAGGTGTCTTTAGTGACTTTAATTTAGGGGCGTCATCGTCAGATCTACTTAACACCGACTTTATTGCCTCGCTGTATTCAAGTGTTCGTGCGGGTCAATTTTCAGCGTTTGGCCGTATTTATCACCAAAGTTCACATCTTGGCGACGAGTTTTTACTACGTAAAGTAAATACGCAATTTGAACGCGTCAATCTCAGTTACGAAGGCGCGGATCTAAAACTGTCTTATGAACTTCCCTATGGCGTGCGTTTATATGGCGGGGGCGGCGGTTTGTTCCATAAAGAACCATCCGATCTCAAGATATGGTCGGCACAATACGGTGTTGAGTTTCGCAGCCCGTGGCGAATAGAGTTTGCATCAATGCGCCCGATTATTGCTGCTGACATCAAGAATTACGATCAGAATAATTGGAGCACCGATGTCTCAGCCAGGGCGGGTGTAGAGTTTGAAAATGCACAGGTATTAGGCAGAAAATTGCAGATTCTTGCCGAGTATTACAATGGCTTCTCGCCTAGCGGGCAATTTTATAAAGAAAAAGTCGAATATATCGGTCTGGGCGCGCATTACCATTTTTAAGCCGACTTAATTAACGCCGCGCCTAGGGAAGGAAGCGCTGATTAAATCCTTCGACAAGCTCAGGATGAACGGTAACCTATTGATTTAGTTCGTGGTGAGCTTGTCGAATGCTCTCCTGAGCGCAGTCGAAGGGCATGAGCGAAATCGATTTGTTCCGCGCTTCCCTAGCTAGCTCGGCGTTTGCCGTAACATCAGTTAATAAGCCAATTATGTTGGGTTGAAACAGCATCAACCCAACCTACGATACTAAAATTCACATATGACCTTGGTTCGCACCGGTAAAATAACGATTCCACCTCCAGTCCCCAGGATTGATAACGATGCGCCGACTGCAAATAAAGCACGTAACTAGCTACCAATATGCAGAAACCGTCACCTTGCTGCCGCATCGGTTACTTTTGCGACCCCGTGAAGGTCACGACATCCGTATCGAAGCGGCTGAGCTGATTATTTCTCCCGCTCACCAACTGCAATGGCAACGTGATGTTTACGACAATGCTGTCGCTGAAGCCACTTTTACCCAACAGTCCGATAGACTCTTAATCGAAAGCCACCTCACGCTCCAGCACTATGATTCCCAACCGCTAAACTTTCTGGTGGCAGATTATGCGGTGCGTTTTCCGTTTCAGTATGATGCCGCCGAGCGTATCGATTTGGGGCCATATCTGAGCACAATTTTTGTCAAAGACCGGCCGGTATTAAGCCCATGGTTACGACAATTCTGGGTTGCAGGGCAAGTCGTGGAAACTTATCTGCTGTTGGAGTGGATTAATAAAGCGATTGCGACTGGATTTAGCTATCAACAACGCGAAGAACCAGGTGTGCAAACACCCGCGACCACCTTGGCAAATCGTTCCGGCTCTTGCCGCGATTTTGCAACGCTGTTCATCGAAGCTTGCCATTGTCTGGGCTTGGCGGCGCGTTTTGTCAGCGGTTATCAGTATTCGCCGTCACTGCTGAAGGATCAAGGTGCGACGCATGCCTGGGCGGAAGTTTACTTGCCCGGCGCTGGCTGGAAAGGATTCGACTCGACTACCGGCAAAGTAGTCGACAACAACTACATCGCGCTGGCCGTCAGTCGTCATCCTGAAATGGTACCGCCCGTATCCGGCTCGTTTATCGCCGCCTCAGGGCAATCACCGATCATGACGGTAGCGGTAGAAGTGACTGACCTACTTTGATAGATCAGCGATCCAATGTAGGGGCGAATTTATTCGCCTCATGGGCTTCGATATTGTCCGACTGGGCGAATGAATTCGCCCCTACATCAGAATGTTACTTACCTGAATCCTTTAAAACCAAACAACGCTGAATAGTTAGGATCAATCAGTAAAGTACAATCTACATTTGCATAGCCGTTTCAAACGACTGGATCGGCACACTGTAGGCCTTAGCCAAATACATGGCAGTATCGGCTTGCTTGATCAAATCGCTACAATCTTGACCGTCATTGCGGTAAACCGCGGAGCCAATACTGGCGGTTAAATTAACTAAACTGCCTTCCACACTATAAGATTCCGCCAAGCTCTTGTGGATTTTCTTTACCACCGCCGTGATGCAATCGTGCCCTTCAATTTCCGGCAACATGATCACGAATTCATCACCACCATAACGACAGGCAGTGTCACAGTAGCGAAGATTGGTGACTAATCGTTGTGCCACCTGCTGTAAAACTTGATCACCCCCGGTATGGCCATAACTGTCATTAACCTGTTTGAATTTATCCAGGTCAATAAACAGCA
Organism: Methylococcaceae bacterium; assembly: GCA_030699345.1. Classification (GTDB taxonomy): domain Bacteria; phylum Pseudomonadota; class Gammaproteobacteria; order Methylococcales; family Methylomonadaceae; genus JABFRC01. The sequence continues at coordinate 638 of JAUYMX010000238.1, read as the reverse complement.
GCGCCACTTGTTTGTGTTGCCGAGCAGAATGCACTATCGCTTGTTTAAGCCGATCCATCAGTAAACTGCGATTGGGTAGACCGGTGAGTTCATCGTGATAGCCAAATTGCCGCGCTTGCACGCACTTTTTCGCCAGCCGGATTAACCTAAGTTTGAACGAGGCATTGGTTTTTGACAGTGTTGCAACTTCTTCCTGACTGGCTTCCAGCGCCTGCTTAACAGTCGCCAACTCCTTAATGGCTTGCTCCAGCGACAGGCTTTCAGTGCTCGCTTGATCAGCTGAAACAGCATTGAAACCTGCCATGGCGTTATAACGTGTACCGTATAATTTCTGTCTTTTCATTGGTTGGCCTCATTAATAGTAGTTCGATGCATCCTTTAGTTAACCGGCATCATTTCCATCTAGGCTTTAGGATAGGGCGCATTGCAATGGTAGTCCGTGCGGTATCGCACTCAGGAGAAAATTTATGGCAACCTCGAAAAACCCTGCACTTCGATAAACTCAGTACCCAAAGGGCATAAATGCGAACAGAATCTTATAAATCAATCTGTTCCGTTCGTGGTGAGCAAAGTAAGCCCCCTTTCGGCGGCATGGCATTACAAAGAAACAGACGCTGTTTGAGGCGATTTTTAATTTT
>JAUYMX010000236.1 GCA_030699345.1 Methylococcaceae bacterium | reverse complement strand
CTCTCCTTATTCTTATTGCCAAAGGAAATATTATGAAAAAGTTACTGCTCGTGTGGTGTTGCTGTATCGCGAATGCCTTGGCGGCGCCGGTGAATATCAATACGGCCGATGCTAAAACCATTGCGGACGCGTTGGATAATGTAGGACTGAAAAAAGCGGAAGCGATTGTCAAATACCGACAGGAGCATGGGCCGTTCAAAAGTCCAGACGAGTTAGAGAAAGTCGCGGGCATTGGCGACAAAACCGTGCTGAAGATTAAGGCCGATGTCCTGATCAATGACCCGGTGGGGGCTGAGACGGCGGGCCCCGCGACGCCACCGACAGCTAAGTAGCTCGATAGGGGGCGATGCCGCAAGGGGCTTGGTTCGTTGACAATGCGGGGACACCGCGCCTTTAGCTAGTGGCGCGGTGTCCTCTTGACTATTCGAGACACGTCGGTGACGCTAAATATCAACAGTTCAATTACCTAAATGAGGATGTTATTCGGCATCAAAACTCGGCATCATGGTAGACATTTTGTACATCATCCAAATCATTCAGCATCTCTAAAAATTTATCAAACATTACCAAATCATCACCACTAATCGCCGTGACGCTTTTAGGCACAAATTGAATTTCGTCCACCTCAAAATCAATCACACCCAAAGAATCCATTAACGCTTGTTTGGCTTTAAAGTAGTCCGCTTGAGGTGCGAAGACGGTGATTTGCCCCTCATCGTTTTCAATATCACTGACATCCACATCGGCGGTTAGTAATGCGTCAAGAACGGCGTCTTCATCGTTATTTTTAAATGCCAAGATAGCCGCGTGGTCAAACATGTGGCTAACTACACCTTGGGTACCAATTTTACATTTTGTTTTGGTAAAACACTGACGGACATCACCAAAAGTACGGTTAGGATTATCAGTTAGGCAGTCGATAATCACCATGCACCCTCCAGGGCCAAAGCCTTCATAGCGAGCCGAAGAGAAGTCTTCACCACCACCGCCTTTCGCTTTGTCGAGTGCTTTGTCAATAACGTGGCTTGGTACTTGGTCTTTTTTGGCTCGATCGATTAGTCCCCGTAGCGCCAAGTTCCCGGAAGGATCGACGCCGCCCGATTTTGCGCAAACATAAATTTCACGACCATATTTACTGTATACCTTTGCCTTGGCATCGGATGTTTTGGCCATGGAGACTTTGCGGTTTTGATAAGCTCTACCCATTTAACTATTGCCCTATTAACTAAAAGTAAATAATTTAATTTTACAGATAAGTTTTTGCATAGGGAACCTTTAGCCTTGTCCAATACTAATTGAGCCTGGTGGAGGCCCGAATGTCTAACGGAAAATGAGAGCTTAAATCTCGGTCATGATAAAAGAATGAACAACTGGACCGGTTTTTTAACCTGCAGTCAATTCGACTCCTTTCAGTCACAGTAGCAAGTTGGGATGAGTTTGAACAACTTCGCCTGAAGTCTTTTTTTAGCCTTTTTTTGTTCCTATATCAACAGCCTATGTTGCTGTATCAGCACGCGGTGCATGTATATCAACAGTTGATCTAAGTAAAATATGTTGGGCTTGATGCTTATCTAAGGACTGTTCAATTAATGGTCTTTATATTCAAATGGTTACCTGGTTTTAATGCGAAATTAAAAATAGCATTTTATTAGGTATGAAAGTTGCTTCAATTAAGACTTAGCTTCATGCGTTGTCTTTTTCTAAGAGCGCAATTCAATAGCGATATGAATATGTTTTCTTAATTATATGCCGATGCGCATAGCACAATATTTGTAACGTAGACCTGATCGCCGTTAAGCAAGTCATTCAAAACACACGAGATTTCACTTTATGAGCAAATATAAACTCACTGTAAACGGTGCGCCTAAAACAGTAGAAGTAGCTTCAGATACCCCCTTACTTTGGGTACTGAGAGATCATCTAAATCTGGTCGGTACCAAATTTGGCTGTGGTATTGGTCAATGTGGTGCCTGTACTGTGCATATTGATGGACAGCCGACCCGAGCGTGCCAGACTCTTGTTTCCAAGGTAGGTAAAAGCCAGATAACCACAATAGAAGGGCTGCATCCGCACGGCGAGCACCCTTTGCAAAAGGTATGGCAAGAACTCGATGTGCCGCAATGTGGTTACTGTCAGGCCGGCCAAATCATGACTGCCGCCGCGCTGTTGAAAAAAAATCCACGTCCTACAGACGATGAAATTGACGTAGCTCTGGCCGGAAATCTTTGCCGCTGCGGCACGTATCTTCGGATTCGCGCGGGTATTCATCGTGCGGCAGAAATTGCCGGTAAGGAGTCAGCATGAGCGTAGATAAGATTGAAAATAACAGTCGCCGCGATTTTTTGCGCAAATCTGCGTTGGCTGGTGGCGGGCTAGTTCTGGGTTTTTATTTCGACCCGGCAAACAGCGCAACCAAGCGGGTGGCTAAGCCGTCTGCAATTTCGGAAAACAGCGTGTTCAAACCCAATGCCTTTATTCGCATTGATCCAAACGGCACTGTCACATTGATAAGTAAGCAGCCAGAAATCGGCCAAGGCATAAAAACCTCGCTGCCGATGATAATTGCCGAAGAATTGGAGGTTAACTGGAAGGACGTTGTAATCGTTCAGGGTGATCTTGATCCGATTTACGGTAGCCAAAGCGCCGGTGGTTCGCGGTCAACCCCGACCAATTATGAAGAATTTCATCGACTCGGTGCAACAGCACGAACGATGCTAACCCAAGCGGCGGCAGCGATCTGGCAAGTACCTGTATCGGAACTTATCGCTCGCGCCAGTGCTGTTCATCATTCGGCAACCGGGCGCAAACTTGGGTATGGCCAATTGGTGGAAAAAGCCGCAGTTTTACCGGTACCTTCGAAAGAATCAGTAAAATTAAAAGACTCAAAAGATTATAAACTGCTCGGTTCGCGTATCGGCGGTGTCGATAACCCCAGCGTTGTCACCGGCAAACCTTTATTCGGCATCGATGTGAAATTGCCTGGGTTGCTTTATGCGGTGTACGAGAAAGCGCCTGTTTTCGGGAGTAAGGTCCTTAGCGCCAATCTGGACAAAATCAAGTTATTACCCGGTGTACGACATGCATTTGTTATAGAAGGCGGCACTGATCTTAAAGGTTTATTGCCGGGCGTCGCTATTGTGGCCGATTCGACTTGGGCAGCGTTTAGTGCGCGTAAACAACTGGAAGTCGTTTGGGATGAAAGCTTGGCGGCAACACAAAGCTGGGAAGGTTTTTCAGCAAAAGCTAAAACACTATCTTCACAGTCTGGCACCGATGTTTTACGCAATGACGGTGATGTAAAGGTGGCATTGAAAGGCGCCAGCAAAACGGTAGAAGCTGCTTATAGTTATCCTTTCATCTCGCACGCCAGTATTGAACCGCAGAATTGCACGGCTTGGTATAAAGATGGAGCGATTGAGATTTGGGCGCCCACGCAAAACCCGGAAGCCGGTCAAAAAGTAATAACTGAAACTCTCGGCATTCCTAAAGATAAAATCACCCTGCACATTACCCGCAGCGGCGGCGGCTTTGGTCGGCGGTTGATTCCCGATTACATTGTCGAAGCGGCGGCAATTGCGCAGCATTTAAAAACACCGGTCAAATTAACCTGGTCGCGGGAAGATGACTTGCGTCATGACCAGTATCGCGCCGGTGGTTTTCATTTCCTACGCGGTGGGCTTAATGACAAAGGCAAGCTGATCGCCTGGCACAATCATTTCGTTACCTTTGCCAACAAAGTCGTTAAAGACGGTAAGTCAAAACTGGAAATCGGTAGCGGCGCTAACCTGTCAGGAGACGAGTTTCCTGGACGCTGGGTAGAAAACTGCCTGTTGGAGCAAACGCCGCTGGAGTGCAATATTCCAATGGGACCTTGGCGCGCCCCGCGCAGCAACGTGCTGGCTTGGGTGTTTCATAGTTTTATCGATGAACTGGCTCATGCCGCAGGCCGTGACCCACTTGAGTTTCGTTTGGAAATTTTGGGTGATAAAGACTTTATTCCCGGCACCGGCGAGCAAGGCATACCTTACGATGTCAATCGTATGAAGCATGTGTTGCAACACGTGGCCGAACAAGCCGAGTGGGGCAAGAAAAAGCTTCCGCGAGGTCAAGGCCAAGGTATAGCGTTCCATTTCAGTCATCGTGGTTACATTGCTCAAGTTGCTGAGGTTACTGTGTCCAAAGACGGCAAACTTAAGGTTGACCGCGTTGTGGTGTCGACCGACATCGGCGCGCAAATCGTCAATCTCAGCGGTGCGGAAAATCAGGTGCAAGGCTCCGTGGTTGACGGTCTGGGTGCGCTAATATTTCAGGAATTGAATATTGAGAAGGGCCGAATTGTGCAGAGCAATTTCGGCGATTATCCGATGATTCGTATTGCGGATGCGCCGACGCAGGTGGATGTGCATTTTCTGAAGACTGATAATCCGGTGACGGGCTTGGGCGAACCCGCTCTGCCACCGCTAGCACCAGCCGTGTGTAACGCGATTTTTGCTGCTACTGGTATACGTGTAAGGCAACTGCCGTTATTGCGGACTGATTTGAGCTGGACTTAGCATGTAGAATGACGGATAAAAATGAACATGTTGTAAATCGTCACGACACACAAAATAAATCATGGCTAATAAAATCAATCACTTGGTCGATGCCTACCGGCGACTGAAACAGCAAACTGAAAATTGTGTTCTGGCAACCATCATCGAAACCTTTGGTTCGACGTATCAAAAAGCCGGTGCGCGCATGTTGATAAGCAACGAAGATGAATTGATCGGTTTGTTGGGTGGCGGTTGTTTTGAGAGAGATTTGGTTGAGCAGGCGCGGTCTGTTTTCGAGACTGAAGCAGCCAAAACCGTATTTTACGATATGCGCTCCCCGGATGATGTTATCTGGGGGCTAGGGCTAGGTTGTAACGGTGCCGTGAAAGTATTATTGCAATTGTTAAAAGCAGAGGAGGATTTTAGTCCTTTGAATATCATTGCCGATGCCGCCGACGCTAATCAATCAGGGGTTCTGATCACCGTTTTTGAATCTGGACATGCTGACTTTCCGTCCGGGCGCAGCCTGTTTTTGCCTGTAATTGCTGGTAGTAATCAGCAGTTGTTAACGTCAGCACCTTTTCCGTTTACCACCTCGGCGTTACAAACAGTATTGCAACAAAAACCACGCATCGAATCGCATCTCATCAACGACCAAGAAATCACGGCATTTTACGATCCGCTACAACCGCCGCTGCGCTTGCTGGTGTTCGGAGCAGGTACAGATGCTATTCCTCTGGTTCAATTTGCCAAGGCGCTGGGCTGGCGAATCACGGTAGTTGACTATCGTCCCGGCCATATTAAAAAAGAACGCTTTCCGCAGGTTGACCAGCTGTTGCATTTAATGCCGGAAGACATCGGTGGCAAGCTTGATTTAGATCAATTCAACGCCTTGGTGTTGATGACGCACAACATTGAATACGATGCGCGCTACTTAAAAGCGGTCACAAGCTGTGACATTCCTTTTATTGGTTTATTGGGGCCAGCGCATCGCAAAGATCGGTTATTGCACAGTCTGGGCAATGATGCTGCCCTAATTGCTGAGCGGGTGTTTGGGCCGGTTGGTCTGGATATTGGCGCAGAAACGCCGCAAGAAATTGCGCTATCGATTATGGCTGGCATCCATGCCCAACTGAATGGACGTAGTGGGCAGCAACTCGGTGTTAAAGCTGCAGAAGAATTACATGAATGTAGCCATCGATAACGTTTACGCGATTATTTTAGCGGCGGGCAGTTCCAGTCGTATGGGTAGCCCCAAGCAATTACTCGAATGGCGCAACCGCCCGTTGTTGGTGCATGCCATTACCAACACCCGCGAAATTTTCCGCGACCGAGTTATCGTCGTGCTGGGTGCGCATGCCGAATTGATACAAACATCTATCGATCTTGGTGCTGTTACTTCGATTGTTAATCCAGATTGGCAAGAAGGCATGGCCTCTTCAATCCGTGTCGGCATTAAAGCTTTGCCCGCATCAGCGGCTGCGGTACTTATCATGCTGTGCGATCAACCGTTAATTAACGCTGAGCACATTCAAAAACTGTTGAGCGGCTGGCAACATGCCCCGACACACATTGTTGTCAGTGAATATCATCAGTCTGTGGGGGTGCCGGTCGTATTTCCTGCGGAATTTTTTACGGATTTGTTGGCCCTCAAAGGAGATCGAGGCGCCAAACCTTTGATATTAGAATTCAAAGACAGCTTATTAAAAATTCCTTTATCAGAAGCAGAACTGGATATTGATAGGCCCGAAGATTTTGAACTTTTGACTAACCAGTTTTAACACCACAGTCCTTACCTGATTATCTCTATCATTGTAGATAGACTTCATATTCCTAAATTCCGGCGCTAGTCGACAGTTTTCTAAAAAAAATCTGCTTATCATCAGGCCTTTATTTTTAGCGTAGATACCTGAAAAAATGTCTACAGTGTTTTAATTTTGAGTAAGGAAAGTAATATGAAAAAAGTAAGTAACTATTCAGCGTAACTCTCAAAAATAAAGCTTGACAAGGTTTTGCATGGAAAATCGTTTTCAAAGTGGTTTTACCCAAAGGGCCCTTCATTGGCCTCATAGGCGTGAACGCTTTGCCGACACAGCCAGGCAAACTCTTTGTCATAGCCCGTCCTCCGCTGAGTCCATGAAACGGCGCAAACGCTAACCTCGAAGGCCAAATTCGGGTTTTGAAATCGCCCTTATAATAGTCGTCAATTCAACACCTCACATAGGGTTCGCTTTGACGGTCGACAATATTGACGTGGCTGCCACGATCAAAAAAGTTCAGCAATTACTCGCCGAAGAACCGCAGCTGTCGCCTGCCTTGCGTTCGACGCTGGATGTCTTGCTGCTGGTCGTGCAATTGTTGGTCAATCGCTTGAGCCTGACGAGTCGCAACAGTAGCCAACCACCGTCGAAAGATCGCTTTCCCGTGCGCGAGAAAACCGCGAAAGAGTCGGCTAAAAAACCGGGCGGCCAACCCGGTCGCGTCGGCACAACGCTGAAGAAGATTGACGATCCCGATGACATTGAAGTGTTGACCGTGGATCGCTCGACCTTGCCCGCGGGTCAATACCACGAGATAGGCTATGACTGTCGCCAAGTGTTCGACATCGATATTCGCCGCCTGGTCACCGAGTACCGCGCACAGATTCTCCAGGATCAAAATGGTCAGCGGTTTACAGCACCATTTCCAACCCATGTCAGCAAAGCCGTGCAATACGGCAACGGCGTCAAGGCGCAGGCTGTGTATCTGTCGCAGTATCAATTGATCCCGTATCAGCGGGTGCAGGAACAGTTTCAAGATCAACTGCGGTTACCGATCAGTGTCGGCTCGATCCATGCGTTCAATCAACAAGCCTATGCCCTGCTGGAACAGTTCGAGCAAAAGCTGATCGCCAAACTGCTCGATAGCCCCGTTTTGCATGCCGATGAAACCGGCATCAACATCGATGGCAAAACGCATTGGCTGCACTGTATTTCCAGTCCACGCGCAACCCTGTACCACGCCCATGCCAAGCGGGGCATGGAAGCGATGAAAGCCATGGCGGTCTTGCCGCGGTTCACCGGCATTTTGGTGCATGACCACTGGAAGCCTTATTTCCAGCTCTTATGTCTACACGCCCTGTGCAATGCTCATCATCTGCGTGAACTGGCCTATGCTCACGAGCAGGAACAGCAAGCCTGGGCCGAGCGGATGATCGTCCTGTTGCAAGCCATGGCTCACGCCATCAACGCACATCCGGCGGGTTTGCCAGAGGCATTGGCAGCCGACTTCAAAACACAGTACCGAGCCGTGCTCAAAGTGGCCGAGATTGAATGCCCACCCCCCGATCCGCAGAAAATACCCGGCCAACGCGGTCGAACCAAACGCAGTAAATCGCGAAACTTGCTGGAGCGGTTGATCAACTATGAAACCGAAACCCTACGATTTCTGACCGACCCGGAGGTGCCCTTCACCAATAACCAGGGTGAAAGCGACATCCGCATGACCAAACTTCACCAGAAAATTTCCGGCTGCTTTCGCTCACAGGAAGGGGCTGGCACCTTTTGCCGTGTCCGCAGTTATCTGTCTACTTGTCGGAA
>JAUYMX010000219.1 GCA_030699345.1 Methylococcaceae bacterium | reverse complement strand
GTACATGCGTGGCATAACCGGCCTGAATGACGCTGGTGGGCATGCCGTCATATTTGGCCGTGGTCGGCTCCTGTACAAGCGTAACACCGCCAACACCCAGGATGGCGCGACAACCCAGAGTACCATCGGTGCCAGTACCGGAAAGAATAATGCCGATGGCCTGTTCTTGCCGATCTTCAGCCAAGGAACGCAGAAACGCATCAATCGGCAAGCGCTGTCCGCGTGGCTCACTAGGAACACTCAGTTGCAGCTTGCCGTGGAATATTGCCATATCGCGATTGGGTGGAATGACATACACGCAGTTGGGCGCCACCGAGATTTGATCTTGCGCCTCGACCACTTGCATTGTCGTGGAGCGCTGCAAAATTTCAGTGAGCAGACTGGCATGGCTGGGATCAAGATGTTGCACCAACACAAACGCTATGCCGCTATCAACAGGGGCATGGTGGAAAAATTGTTCCAAGGCTTCTAAGCCACCTGCAGAAGCCCCTATGCCGACAATCGGGAAAGGTGCGCTGATGTGTTTAGAAACCTCGAGGGACTTAGTTGAATGTGGGCTTGGCGCTGTCGATTTATTCGCTTTCAGAAAAACTCCCTGGCGGAAAATTCAATTGTTTAGTCATTCTACAGCGTTAGTTTCTGGATGTCGGCGGTTTGCGCCCTATATCTACAAGTCATGTAGGGGCGAATTCATTCGCCCAGTCGGACAATATCGAAGCTCATGAGGCGAATAAATTCGCCCCGACATTGGATTCGATGAATAGTTACTAAAAATAAAGTCAATCAACCTGATATTCCGTCGTTAGGCCATCGAATTGTTCGGTGTCTGCCTCGGCATCGGCGCGGGTATGGTGGATAACGCCATCTCGATGGTTAGGAGGCGAATACAGCGTATACAGCTTTAACGGCACAGTGCCGATATTGATAATGTTGTGCTTGGTTCCCGCCGGAACAATGACCGCAAAGCCATCCCGTATCGCCGTCTGAACGCCATTGAGAACAGCTTCGCCACTGCCCTCTTCCACCCGAAAAAACTGGTCTAGCGTGTGAACTTCCGCACCAATTTCTTCGCCAGGTTTTAACGCCATCAATACCAACTGACAATATTTTGCCGTGTACAGCACTTGCCGAAATTCATCATTATTGACGGCGAGCTCTTCTATATTTTGTATAAAACCTTTCATAACTGTTCCTTTTTGGTTTCCTTAAAGCGCCTGATCTCACTCGTCTTCTATAAAGTTTGGCGACGTTGACGACCACTCTTGCATCGCTTTATCGCCAGGACGATCGACGATTACTTTGCCATCCTCGATTGAGGTTACCCAGCTTAATGGAATGTAATGATGCTGACCGGTCTCATCCTTTGTCAGTTTGATGTAACCTGGCCCTTCTAAATGATCGACAGTGGCAAACTGGCCGCCTTCAGAGCAGACAATCGGCATATCAGATTGAATTTGGTCAATGTTGATCATGACTTTTTACCTCTATTGGTGAAATCAAGCATACGCACTCGGTAAAGTTCGCTTAGTGGTTATCGCAATTAGTCTCAAAAAGTTATCCATTCATCCTTCGACAGTACAAACGGATAAATGCTTGATTTAATAAGATAACCGCTTGTAGAAGCGCCCTTTTTAGAGACTCCCATTCGTTTGCTGTCTGAATATAGAACTACCGCCGGATGCCGTCTGTTCGGAAGCGAACATATAAATCACGATATTTTGTAACTATTCAGTCTTTAATCTGAGTGAGGCTATGCTTTTATTCTGTAGGGTGGATAAGCAACGCGCATCCACCGCAATTGCCGGATGCGCTAGCGCTTATCCAGCCTACGCATGACGGCTCGATTAAGAGACTGAATAGTTACGATATTTTTATACCGTGGCTTGAGTGAGTTGAACGGGATCGTCATCTGCCATGACAGCCAGAAGAAGCTCGCTGTTATCCCCTATCTTTTCCTTGTGTACGCTAGCGAACTGTTCAGTGCTGTAAAAGAGCATCTAATCAATGCCGATGCTTCTAAGACCCGGTTGTTTTGTTAATTGGCTCATCGGAACTTCGTTGTAGAAATTGGACATCGTTGCAACAGCAGATTTCTTTGCAAGGATAGTGTTCGACGTTTAACTCAAAGGAAAAAATCATGAACAACAATCACTCCAGATCCACTCAAATAATGCGCAGTGTCAGCGTAACCGCTGTTGCGGCCGTCTTGGTCGCAGGTTGCGCAAGTATTCCGGCACCGACCGAGCAAATCGCCGTTTCTAAAGCGGCGGTAGACAATGCAACAAGTGCTGGAGGTAATGAATTTGCGCCAGTGCAACTGCAATCAGCATTAGAAAAACTGAATGCTGCAGAACGGGCCATGGCAGAAGAAGAAAATCTAAAAGCACGCCAACTGGCTGAACAAGCCCAGGTCGACGCGCAACTAGCCGCTGCAACAGCCCGTGCTGCCAAAGCACAAA